>JAGRMS010000277.1 GCA_020441135.1 Pseudooceanicola sp. | reverse complement strand
GGGTATCGTTGCCGTCGAAGCCGCGGATCACGTCGTTCCGCGAGCCCAGCTCTTCGCGATTGCCGTAGATGGTCTCGGCGTTCCCTGTTCCCAGGGTTTCGAAGGCAAGGCCGGCGATTGCAGCCACCACCCCATTGCCAAAGCGGACGTTCTCGACCGCGTACCGTTCATCGAGCGCGTTGTAGATCCGCACCGAACCGCCGGTCCAGCTCAGCACCATGTCCCCCCCGGAGAGACGGAAGACGCTGACGTCGCTCACCAGGACCGAGTTTGGCAGCCGGATCAGGTCGTTGCCATCGGCGGCGAGTCCCGTATCCTGGATATAGTCCTCACCCGCACCGACGACGTAGATGTCGGCGCCGTTGGCCCCGTAATAGGTGTCGTCGCCCGCGTTGCCGGTCAGGGTATCCTTGCCGTCGTAGCCGTAGAAGCGGTCGTTGCCGTCGCCGCCGACCAGGGTGTTGTCGGTGGCGTCTCCGTAAAACGTCTGGTTCGCCGGCGTTGTGAACGGGGTCAGCGCTTGCGTCGTGAGGTCGATCACGGTGCCGTCGGCCAGTTCGGCCTTCTCGACCTTGGAGGTGCTGCCAGTCCAGTTGTCGACGAGGACTGAGCCGCCGGTCCAGGTGATCCTGAGGTCGCTGTTGTCGACGAGGAAGAAGGACAGATCGTCGGCCTGAATCCCTGCGTCGAACAGCAACCGGTCGTCGCCGTCGCCGGCCAGGCCGCTATCGTAGACATAGTCGTCGCCCTTGCCGACGCGATAGGTATCGGCACCACCGGCACCATACATGTTGTCGTCGCCCTCGCCGCCGTCGAGCGTGTCGTTCCCGTCGTAGCCATACAGCCGGTCGTTGCCGCCAAGGCCGCGGATGGTGTCGTCGCGACTGCCGTTCTCCTCCTGGTTGCCGTAAAGCGTCTCGTCGGCGGCACTGCCAAGCGTCTCGACCGCCAGGGTGGTCAGGTCGATGGTCGCGCCACCGGCGAATTTCAGTATCTCCACCGCGTACCGCTGATCGAAGGCGTTATCGACCAGGACCGATCCGGTGGCCCAGCTAATCAGCAAATCGCCGTCCGGGCGGCGCGCAAAGCTGACGTCGCCCTGCTGGATGCCCGCGGCCATCATGATCACGTCATTGCCATCGGTCAGGTCCGCTGCGCCGACATCCGAGATGTAATCGTCGCCTTCGCCGACGCGGTAGACGTCGGCTCCCTCGGCGCCATACATGTTGTCGTTGCCCGCGCCGCCGTCTAGCGTGTCGTCGCCGTCGTAGCCGTAGAGCGTGTCGTTGCCGTCCAGCCCCAGGATGGTGTCGTCCCGGCTGCCGAATTCCTCGCGGTTGCCGTAAATCGTTTCCGACCCGTTGGTGCCCTTCGTGGTAGCGGCCAGCGTCGTCAGGTCGACGGTCGTGCCATTGGCGAAGCGCAGGGTCTCAACCGCGTACCGCTGGTCGAAGGCGTTGTCGATGCGCACCGATCCGCCCGTCCAGTCGATTAGCAGGTCGCCATCGTTCAGCCTTGTATAGCTCACCGCGCCGGGGCCGATCCCGGCGGCCAGGCGCAGCACGTCCTTGCCATCGGTCAGGTCCGCCGCACCGGCATCCGAGATGTAATCGTCGCCTTCACCGACGCGGTAGGTGTCGGCCCCCTCGGCGCCATACATGTTGTCGTTGCCAGCGCCGCCGTCGAGCGTGTCGTCGCCGTCGTAGCCGTAGAGCGTGTCATTGCCGTCCAGCCCCAGGATGGTGTCGTCCCGGCTGCCGAATTCCTCGCGGTTGCCGGACAGGGTCTCACCGGCGTTCGTGCCCACCGTGTCGACAGCCAGCATCGTCAGGTCGACGGTCACGCCATTGGCGAACCGCAGCGTTTCGACCGCGTACCGCTGGTCGAAGGCATTGTCGACGCGGACCGATCCGGTACCCCAATCGATCAGCAGATCGCCGTCCGGCAAGCGGCTGTAGGTGACGTCGCCAGGCAGGATACCGGCCGCCAGCCGGATCACGTCCTTGCCATCGGTCAGGTCCGCCGCACCGGCATCCGAGATGTAATCGTCGCCTTCGCCGACGCGGTAGACGTCGGCCCCCTCGGCGCCATACATGTTGTCGTTGCCCGCGCCGCCGTCGAGCGTGTCGTCGCCGTCGTAGCCGTAAAGCGTGTCGTTGCCGTCCAGCCCCAGGATGGTGTCGTCCCGGCTGCCGAATTCCTCGCGGTTGCCATAGATCGTTTCCGACCCGTTGGTGCCCTTCGTGGTAGCGGCCAGCGTCGTCAGGTCGACGGTCGTGCCATTGGCGAAGCGCAGGGTCTCAACCGCGTACCGCTGGTCGAAGGCGTTGTCGATGCGGACCGATCCGGTGGTCCAGTCGATCAGCAGGTCGCCATCCAGTAGGCGAGTGTAGGTCACCGCGCCGGGGCCGATCCCGGCGGCCAGCCGCAGCACGTCCTTGCCATCGGTCAGGTCCGAGGCGGCAACATCCGAAATGAAGTCGTTCCCCAGGCCTGCCAGGTAGGTGTCGCGCCCCTCGGCGCCGTACATGTTGTCGTCGCCGTCGCCGCCGTCGATCGTGTCGTTGCCGTCGTAGCCGTAAAGGTAATCCCGCCCGTCCAGTCCGCGCAGGGTATCGTTGCGGCTGCCGAATTCCTCGCGGTTTCCGTAAATGGAATCGTCGCCGTTGGTTCCGACGGTCTCGACTTCCAGCGCCGTCAGGTCGACGCGGGTGCCATTGGCGAACCTCAGCTCCTCGACGGCGTATCGCTGGTCGAAGGCATTGTCGATGCGGACCGATCCGCCGTTCCAGCCGACCACCAGGTCGCCGTCGATCAGACGCGAGTAAGAGACCCTCGCGGGCATGATCCCGGCCGCCAGCTTCAGCACGTCGGGTCCGTCGGACAGGTCGCTCGCGCCCACGTCCGAGATATAGTCATGACCCTCGCCCGCGCGATAGGTGTCGCTGCCCTCGGCGCCGAACATCTGGTCGTCGTCCGCGCCGCCGTCCAGCAGGTCGTTGCCGTCATAGCCGTAAAGCCGGTCGTCGCCCGCCAGGCCGCGCAGTGTATCGTTGCGGCTGCCGAACTCCTCGTTGTTGCCGTAGATCGTGTCGGCGGACTCGGTGCCCAGCGTCTCGACGGCCTGCGCGGTCAGGTTCACCGTCTTGCCATCGCCATAGCGCAGCTTCTCGATCACATAGCGGCTGTCATAGGCGCGGTCGATCCGCATCGAGCCGCCGGTCCAGGACAGAAGCAGGTCGCCATCCAGCATCCGGAACAGGCTGACGTCGGCTTTCGACACGTTCTTCGGCAGGACGATCATGTCATTCTTGTCGCCGTCGGCCGAATAATCCTGAACGAAATCGTTGCCCGGCCCGGCCAGGTAGGTATCGCCGCCTGCCCCGCCATAGGCGGCATCGTCGCCCTTGCCGCCCACCAGCGTATCGTCGCCGTCGCCGCCGTAGAGGTAATCGTTGTCGTCGCCCCCATCGAGCCTGTCATTGCCGGCATAGCCATACAGCCGGTCGATCCCGGCCAGACCACGCAGCACGTCCATCAGCGCCGCGCCGCCGTTGTCGCCCCGCATGTAGTCGTTCGCCTCGGTTCCCCGGATCTCGACCGCCATGTCGGAGACATTCATCGTTTCCGTCTTGCCATCGTAGCGGAAGCGGATTTTCTCGATTCCCTTGCCGTCGAGGAAATGGTTCTGGACCAGGATCCTGTCCTTGCCGGACTCGATGGTGAGGTCGTTCGACAGCGTGGTGCGGAACAGCGTCACATCGTCGGGCGACAGCCGCTTGCGCATCATGACGATATCGGTGCCGCCCTCCTCGACGATGGTTTCCTTGCCCGACACCATGTAGATGTCGTTGCCCATGCCGCCCTGGCTCACGTCAGTGCCCGCGCCGCCGACCAGCTTGTCGTTTCCGAACCCGCCGATCAGGATGTCGTCCCCGGCGCCGCCCAGCAGCTTGTCGTTTCCGGCCTCGCCCTCCAGCACGTCGGCGCCCTTGAGCCCCTTGAGCACATCGTCGCCACCCCGGCCGATGATCCGGTCGGACAGGATGAACTCGCTGGAATCGCCTTTCAGCACATCCCTCTTGTTGGTGCCGACGATCCCCTTGGACTGCCGCAGCAGGTCGAAGATGGTGCCGTCCTTCAGTTGCAGCGTCTCGACCGCGCCATTGCCGCCCGCGGCGTAAAAGCCCTCGATCCGCACGATCAGATCGCCCGAGGCATAGATCTCGAGGTCGTGGTCGTTGGCCAGCGACTTGACAAAGGCGAGGTCGGACAGATCGAGCGTCGCGTTGAGGAACAGGCGGTCGTCGCCGCCGCTTTCGACGATGGTGTCGAAGCCGCTCGAGTAGATATAGGTATCGTCACCGGTCCCGCCGACCATGGTATCGTTGCCCGGGCCACCGTCCAGCGTGTCGTTTCCATCGCCACCGTTCATCCGGTCGTCGCCGCGCAGGCCCGTCAGCGTGTCGTTGCCCGCCCCGGTGTCGAGCGAATCCGGTCCGCCACCGCCGCGCAGGTCATCGTCTCCGGCAGTCCCG
This sequence comes from Pseudooceanicola sp., assembly GCA_020441135.1. Lineage (GTDB taxonomy): Bacteria > Pseudomonadota > Alphaproteobacteria > Rhodobacterales > Rhodobacteraceae > Seohaeicola_A. The sequence continues at coordinate 15,540 of JAGRMS010000277.1, read as the reverse complement.
TTCAAGCCCAGGCCCACAACCGGATAGATCTTGGTCAGGGCCTTGTCGACGGTGATGCCACTGCCGTTTTCCGTCGCCGCGACCAGGTTGTCGAGCTTGCGGGCCTGCTTTTTCGACAGGCTCTCGACATCAACCGTGGTATCCAGCAGGCGGATCAGCTCGGTCCAGACGTGGCTCATGTCGGCGCCCGCGTCGCGATAGCCGCGGGCGAGCTTGCCCAGCGCGACGAAGTCGATCCGCAGCGGCGAGGCGAAATCGTCGGTCTGCCAGCGGTATTCCGGGCTGCCCCGGAAGATCTGGGTGCCGACCGTCTGTACCAGGACGCGGGCATACATCTCGAACAGCGCCGTCTCAAAGGCGTTGGTCATCGTGCGGCCGCCCTCGGGCGCCGGGTTCGGCCGACCGTGTTGCAGGAACAGCCGGTCGGTGAAGGCTTCGACAAAGGCGACCTGGCGCGCGTCCACGTAAGACCCCCGGCTTGCCGGGTCGATCTCGCTCACGCCGGCCCAGCGGAACAGGATGTCCTGCATCCTGTTCAGGATGTCCTCGTCCGGCGAAAACACGGTGCGCGCGTTCAGCGCGGCCACCTGGCTCACCATGCGCTCCAGCCGCGCGTCCTCCGCCATTGCGCTGCGCAGGTCGGCCAGCGCGCCGTATCCGCGCAACTGGGGAAGGGTATAGGCATCGGGGTCGAAGCCCGGCGCGCTGCCCGAGATGCTGTTCAGGTTGTCATAGGTGAACCAGACGTCCGAAATCTCGCGGGTCTTGCCGTCCGTCCCGGTGTACGAGGACACATGCGTGACCCGGTTCCCGGCGATCTCGGTATTCCCAAGCGTCGCTGCCAGCTTGATCGAGCGCACCCCGGCGTCGGCCAGCGACTGCAACTCGCCCGGATCGCTGAGACCGTCCTGATCGAGATCGCGCCAGACCACCAGATCGGCGAAAGCCTCGTCCTTGTCGTCGATCACCCCGTCGGAATTGGAATCCAGCACCGCGAGGTTGGTGAAACCGTCCACCGTCTGGGTGCCGAACAGTTCGGAATGGTCGTCGATCTCGCCGTTCTGGTTGCTGTCGATTGCCAGCAGGCCGTCGTCGGGCCGCACCCAGCCACTGCGCTCGCGCATCCCATCGGTGTCGATGTCCCACCAGACCGCGCCCCTGCTGGACACCGAGGACAGCTCCAGCCCGTCGCCGTCGAGGTCCAGGACCAGCGGCGAGGCTTCGGTCCGTGCCGTGGTGCTGCGGTCGCGCACGTCCTCGGCATAGTCGTCCGGATTCTTGTCGTCGCCGTTCCACCAGTCCGACAGATCGTCCAGCAGCCCTTCGATCCCGTGCTTGATCCGGTCCTTGGCGTTTCCAAGCTCGTCCAGCTTGTCGCCGGCCCAATCGGCAAGATCGCTGGACTTCTCCTTGAAGCTGTTCTTCAGGTCGTCATAGGTATCGTTCAGCCAATTGCGGCCCTCATCGAATTTCTGCTTGCCGAAATCGAGGATTTCGCCGCTCTTTTCCTTCAGCCAGTCGATGGAGTTGTCCGCCGTTTCCAGCGCGCTTTCCTTGAACTCCTCCCACTTCTGCTGCACGCCGTTCGAGAACTTGCCGCCCTGGTCCATCACCCAGTCGAACAGCTCGCCGATCTGGTCGGATTTGTCGCTCAGCCAGTCGGTCGTACCTTCGACGGCGTCATCGAACCAGTTCTCGAAGTCGGTTGCCCGTTTGTCGAACCAGTCCAGCGCCGTGTCCTTCGCATCGTCGATGGCCTGGCGGACGTCGTTGGTCTTCTTCCTGGTCCAGTCGGTGAACTCGTCCCAGGTCTCGTTGGCGGTGTCCCAACCGTGCTTCAACGCCATCTCGGCCGTCTCGAGGCCACGGGTGGCCATGTCGGTCAAGTCGTCCTTGATCGCCATGACACTGTCCGTGACCTTGTCCTTGAGCGCGACCGCTCCGTGGCCAAGGTCGGCGGCGATCCCCTCGACGAAATCGCCGACAAGTCGCTGGGTTTCCTTGATCTCCTGGTCCAGTTTCGGGACCAGCTTCACCACCTCGACAAGCTCTTCCCAGCCGTAGTCGTCCAGCGCGTCGTCGCCATCGACGGCCAGCCGGAACATCAGCTCGGCCAGCGGTTCGAACACGCCCGGGTTCTTGTTCTGCACGGCGGCATTCTTGTAATAGTCCGGGCTTTTTTCGGTCGCCCCTGCCAGCGCCGAGTCCGTATAGTTGGTGGCCTTGTGCGCCCCGTAGACCCCGTCGTTGCCCGCTCCGCCGTCGCCGATCGAATGCGTTTCCCCGATATGCCCGCCGCCCAGGCGCGGCACCGGATCCTCGTTGTGGAAGATGTTGTCCGCCTCGACCCCGGCAACGACGGTGGGATCATAGCTGCCGAGGTTGTCTTCGATGCCGTTCTTCGATCCCAGCCCGCTGAGAGTCAGCAGGTTCATGTCGCCGCGCTGGCTGTCGTGGTTGAGCGCGGTCTCGTAGGTTGCATACTGTGCCAGCGCGCCGCCCAGGCTGTGCCCGGCAAAGGTCAGCTCTTCGCCGCTTGTCCAGTTCTCTTTCAGGAATTTTTCAACGTTCGGCCGCGCCTCTTCCCATTGGCGCCATCCCAGATTGCCAACGTCGTCCTTCCAGTCCTGCCCCTCCAGCGACCCCTTGAAGGCAATGACGATGTCACCCTTGGCGTTCTCCAGCGCATAGGCCCTGAGCCCGCCCGCCAGGTCTTCGGTGAACACGGCCTTGACCGTGTAGCCGTTGAGCGAAGGATAGTCCGGGTTCTGGATCGTGTCGCCCTTTTGCAGACTGTCATCATAGGCGATCGACGCGGCGTCTCTTCCAAGTTTCTTGTCAAGCATGGCTCTGTCTCAAATGAAGGTAGGCGAAGGGATGGGATGAATGTCAGGACTTGGGCGGAAGGGTCTTGCAGAGGTCGCCGGTCATGAGCACCGGCAGGCGGGCGTCCTCGCGGCGTTCCGTCCAGGCCAGGCGACAGCGATCGGGCGACACGGCGAGCGTTTCGGGCAGCAGGTCGGCGGCATGCGCCTGCGCCCAACCCTCGGATTCGAGGTAGATCCCGGCAAAGGACCGCGCCGCGCGGCGCGATCCGGCGACGGCGAAGGCAAGACCGTCGCGGACCGGCAGGATGCGATAGATGCCCTGAGCGTTCCAGTCCGCCCAGGGAACGTGGCGCAATTCCGGCGGGCTGCCGGGCGCCAGGGTCCAGACCGGTATGCCGGGAAGCACAGAGCGAAGGTCGGCGCGGCGCTGAGCGTTGAAGGCCGGATAGACCAGGAACCGGCCCTGGCCGTCCAGCGGCACGATGTCGACGATGTCTTCGCCCAGGGCGATATCCACCGGCCAGCGTCCGGCGGTTTCATCCGCGTCAAACAGCAGAAGTTCGGCGCCCGCCGCTCCGCGGTCGGCGACACCGGCCCAGAAGGTGCCATCCGTGCCCAGCGCCCAGAGGTCTCCGAAACGTGCCGCGAACCGCGACAAGCCCCTCGCCGCAGCCTCGCGGCACTCCGACAAAGCTTCGGCCGCCGCGGGAGCAAGGCTGTCCGCACGGGTCGACCAGAGCACGGTAGTCCGGTCGAAAAGACGGAAAAGAAACTGCCCGTCGGGTCGCCGGCAGTGGTTCTCGCCATAAAGCTCTGCGACGATGTCCTGTTGCCCATCCGGGCCAACGCGCAGGAATGCGTATTCGGACCCCTTGGCCGCAGGCCGCCGCGCGACCAGTCCGATCCGGCGGTCGTCCAGCCAATAGACGTTCTCGCCCGGCGACCAACCACCACTCAAGGAAACGGATTGGACAGGGAATTCAGGCACGGCTGCAGCTTCGGCGCTCACAGGACCGGCTCCTTCCACAAGGCACCCGAACAACAGTGCGCCACAAAGACCAGCAGACCGGATACGCCCGCCAACAACTGTACTTCGCCAGGCCATGGGCCCGCGACCGGCAATGCACATCCCGAAACAATACCCCCCACCGCGATCAATCACTTGCACTTGAGAGAAATTCTTCCCGGAAGCCAGTCTACACCAATCGGGTTGTCGATCAACTCCCAAGGGCCATCCGGCCGACGCCGCGGTGCCGGGAGGAAGCAACCCCGCGGGCGCTGACCAGCGGCCGGGAAAGGGGCACAGGCCAGTCGGCCAAGGCATCTGCGCCATCGCGCGGGCGGGAAATGCCCTTTGCACCCGGTTCTTGTCAGGTCATGGTGTCAAGGTAACTCTGCGACAGGTCGCGGGCGCGGCTGACAAGGCGTTCGCTGCGCTGCGAGGAACCAGGTTGATCCCTGCGTTGGGCGAGCCATCCGACATAGGTCAGCGCCCGCAATGCCAGGAACAGTGGCAAGGCACTGGTGTCGAGCAGGCGAAGGGAACGGTAGCCCCCCAGCAGGGCAGCTCGCAGACGGTCGTAGTCCGGTTCAGCCAAGTTCGGCAGCAGTGCTGTGGCGACATCGAAAAGGCGGAAGCCGTAGCCACCGTCGTCGAAGTCGATGAAACCGAGGGCACTGCCATCGACCATGATGTTCTCGCGCACGAGGTCTGCGTGGATCAGGCCGTAGTCGTGCGCGCTTTCGATCGCGGTCAGGCGGTCGTTGGCGGTATGGCGCAGGGTCTCGAACAGGATCCGGTCATCGCCGGACAGGTCCGGGCTCTCCCAGAACCGGCCCCAAAGCGGCGTGTCACCAACCAGACCGGCGCGATCCCAGGCGCAGCGTTGGAAATGGGCGGGAGGGGTCCAGGCGTCGCAAAGGTCGTGAAACCGCGCCATCTGCCTCCCAAGCGCGGTGAACAGGCCGATGCGGTCGGGGTGGTCCAGCGGCTGGTTGTTGGCGCCCAGCGGCGCGCCGGGCATCCAGGTCAGCACATCGACCCGGGTGCCGTCCACGACCTGCATGGCCCCGCCGGAGGCCGACAGGACCGGCGCAGGCACGCGCAGCCCGCCCCGTGCGGCGGCGGCCATCCAGTCGAGTTCAGAGCGGAGTTCGGCGTCGCGGCGATAGCCGGGACGGTGCAGGCGCATCGCGACCGGGCCGCTTGCGGCATCAACACGGAACACTTGGTTCTCGCGCGCGGCGATCAGGCGATAGGGCGCGCCGTCCATCGCCCAGAGGGCCAGGGCCTTGTCGACGATGGCGTTCACGGCGTGACCGGGGTGGTCGTCAGGATGTCGTCAAGGGCGTCGAACAGCAGGTCGGCGTGTTCGGTGGAGAAAGGCATCGGCGGGCGGATCTTCAGGGTGTTCCGGTGACGGCCAAGCCTGGAAAGGACAAAGCCGCGCTGGCGCAGGATGTTGATCAGCATGTCGGTGTAAGCGGTGGCGGGTTCGCAGGTCGTCCGGTCCAGCACCAGTTCCGCGCCGAAGACCATGCCGGACCCGCGCACGTCGCCGATGACCTCGTGCCGGTCCATCAGGTCGCGCAGCCGGGCGCGAGCGTGCTGGCCGACCTTGTCGGCGTGGGCCATCAGATTTCGTTCTTCCAGTTCCTCCAACACCGCCAAGGCGGCAGCACAACTGACCGGGTTGCCGCCGAAGGTGTTAAAGTAGCGGAACCCCTCGCGGAAGACGGCCATCGTGTCCGCGCTGGTGACAACCGCGCCGACCGGGTGGCCGTTGGCCATCGGCTTGCCCAGCGTCAGGATGTCGGGCACCACGCCCATCTTCTGGTGCGCCCAGAAATGCGTGCCGGTGCGGCCGAAACCGGATTGCACCTCGTCGCAGATCAGCAGGCCACCCGCCGCGCGCACGGCCGTGGCCACCGGCTTCAGCCAGCCATCGGGAAGGTCCGGGAAGGCCTCGTTCAGGAAGAACGGACAAAGCACCAGCGCGGCAAAACCGATCCCGGCGCGGTCGAGGTCGTCGATCTGCTGTTGCATCGCCGCGATGAAGGACGAGGCGTCGGGATCGGGCGCACGCAGGCTGTCGGGGGCGGGCACTAAGCGGAAGAACTGCTCGAGCCCGAAACCCAGCGCGGGGACGTTGCTGCGCGACAGCTGGCTGACCAGCGCGGAGTTGCCGTGATAGGTGGCGTCGGTGGCGACGATGCCGCGACGCCCGGTTACACCCTCGGCCATGCGCAGGGCGATGTCGTTGGCCTCGGACCCGGTGCAGGTCAGGATCGCCGTCGAAAGGCTGGGGTCCATCGTCGCCGTCAGACGCTCGACATAGTCGAGGATGCCGTCATGCAAATAGCGGGTGTGGGTGTTCAGGGTCGCGGCCTGTCGGCAGATTGCCTCGACCACGCGGGGGTTGCAGTGGCCGACGTGGGGCACGTTGTTGTAACAGTCGAGATACCGCCGCCCGTCCGCATCCCAGAGCCAGACGCCCTCTCCCCGCACGATGTGCAACGGGTCATCGTAGAAGGTCGGCAGATTGGGGCCCAGCAGCCGGGTTCGGTCGGCGAGCAGGCTGGCGGTGTCGCGGGTCATGGTCAGCGTCCCATCATCGAGGGCAGGAGCGTCGCCGTTCCGGGAAGCAGCAGTACGACCACCAGCGCGATGACCATGGCGGCGACGAAGGGCCAGACCCCGCGGAAGACGGTCCAGATGCTGACGTCGGGCACCGCCGACTTGACGACGAAGACGTTGATGCCGACAGGCGGGGTGATCAGGCCCAGTTCTACCGCGATCACCGCGATGATGCCGAACCAGACCATGTCGACCCCCATCGGTTTCAGGATCGCGGCGAAGATCGGCACGGTGAGGATCAGCATGGCGAGGCTGTCGAAGACACAGCCCATGATGAGATACAGCACGCAGATCGCCACGACGATGCCGAGCGCGGAGAACTCCGAGGCAATCAGCCAGTTGGAGATCGACGAAGTGAACCCGGCGAGATTCACGAAGTTCGAGAAGATCGTCGCACCGAAGGCGATGACGAAGATCATGCCGGTGGTGATGCCGGTCTCGACCAGGCTTTCGCGCAAGGCGGTGAACCCCAGCTTGCCGCGACCGGCGGCGAACAGGGCCGAGGTGGCGACACCGATGCCTGCCGCCTCGGTCGGGGTGAAGATGCCAAGGTAGATGCCGCCGATGATGACGGCGAAGATCACCACGACGCCCCAGACCTTCAGAAGCAGGCGAAAGCGTTCGGGCCAGGGAACGTATTCGCCCTTCGGGCCGATGTCCGGGTTGGCGGTGGTGAGGATGGTGATGGCGGCAAAGAACAGGAGGATCAGCAGGATGCCCGGCACGATGCCGGCGACGAAGAGCTTGGCGATGTCGGTCTCGGACAGCAGCCCGTAGATCACCATTGGCACCGAGGGCGGGATCATGATGCCCAGCGTGCCGCCTGCCGCGATCACGCCCGTCGACAGCGAATCCGCGTAACCGTAGCGCCGCATCGAGGGCATCGCGACCTTCGAGATCGTCGCCGCCGTGGCCAGCGACGAGCCACAGACCGCCGCGAAGCCGCCGCAGGCGGCGACGGTACCCATCGCCAGCCCGCCCCGGCGGTGTCCGAGAAAGGCGTTGGCGGCGTCGTACAGCTCCTGCGCCAGCTGGCTGCGGTGGATGAAAGCGCCCATCAGGACAAAGAGCGGGATCACCGTCAGCCCGTAGTTGGCGACCTGATCGTACATCTGCTGGCCGGTCATCACCAGCGCGCCGTTGACGGCACGCGTATTCAGTTCCAGCCCGGCATCGCCCCAGCCGACCAGCGCCTGGCCCACCATGTCGGCGCGGACATAGGCGAACCCGACAAGGCCGACGAACATCAGCGCAAATCCAAGCGGCACGCCGACGAAGATAAGGCCCAGCAGAACGGCGAACCCGACGAGAGAGAGGATCATTCCAGGCTCCCATGCGCGCCGCGGGCGTCGGCATCATATCCGGCGAGCGCCCGCAGCGTCAGCACCAGCGCCACGGCGGCGGACAGCCAGGCCAGCACCGCCATGATCGCGGCGAAGGGCCAGAGTGTCAGTTGCAGCGAACCGGAGGCGATTTTCGAGTTGTAGAAGATTCCCGCCTGCACGCCCATGCGCCAGCCGATGAAGGCCAGCGCGGCGCAGGTGACAATCAGGATGACGATCCGGTGCCACCGCCGGAAACCGCCCCGCAGGCGGTCGGTCAGCAGGCTGATGGTCAGGTGGCTCTCCGCCCGCGTTGCCAGCGGCAGCGAGGCGAAGACCGTTAGGCCCATCAGCAGCTCGGAGATTTCATAGCCGCCCTTCAGCGGGGCGTTGAAGAAGTAGCGCCCCGCCACGTCGATCACCGTCAGTCCGGCCATGGCCACCAGGCAGAGGCTGATGACTCCTTCAAGGAAGTGCTCCACCCAGCGCCACGACCGCACCATGACGTCAGTTCCCGGCTTTGATCTTCGCCTGCTCGGCGAGGTAGAACTCCAGCGCCGCCTTTCCGTCGATGCCAAGCGCGCCGACGGCATCGTACCACTGGCCCCGGATCGGCTCCAGCGCCGCGGTGATCTCGGCCACGAAGGCATCGCTTGCCGGCACCACCGGAATGCCCCGGTCGATGGCGCGCTGGCGGGCTTCGGCCTCTTTCGGATCGCCGAAGGCCCCGCGCTGCGCCAGCGTCTCGCCGGAGACCTCGCGGATGGCTTGCTGGTCCTCGGGGCTGATCGTCGCCCAGACATCCTTGTGCAGGAAGACCGCAAAGGCGGGGGCGAACAGGTGGCCGGGCACTTCGGTCGCCGAGCCGAGATATTGCGAGACGTTGAAGACCTCGAGCGATTCGAAGTTGATGCAGCAGAAGGCGTCGACGACCCCGCCCGAAATCACCTCGTACATCCGCACGGCGGGCCCCGGCGTCACCACCGCGCCGAGCGCCGACAGCGCGTCGGCGGTCACACCCGGCAGCGACCATATCTTGAGACCCTGGAGGTCGGCCAGGCTCTGGATCGGCTCGGGCTTCATATTGAAAAAGCTGGCGGGCGGCGTGGTGATCAAGCCCAGCAGAACCACGTCCTTCATGTCGTTCTTGCCGGCAAAGAATTTCTCGTAGGTCCGCCAGAAGGCGACCGAGGTTTCCCTGTTGCCGAAATAGGTCATCGGCAGCAGCGGCATCTGCATTTCCGGGTTCGACTGGCGCAGGAAGCCGACCATCTGGAAGGCCCCGTCGGCCACGCCCTGCTGCACCGCGTTGAACAACTCCGGCGGCGGCGCCAGCGAAGAGGCAGGGACAGTGAAGGTCACGCGCCCCTCGGTCACACGCTCGATATCCGCGATCCAGGGCAGCATCACGTCGGTCCAGAGCGCGTCGTTCGGCGACAGGAAGTTGTTGAACACGATCTTGGTGTCCGCCGCCACCTGCTGCGCACCCAGCAGCAGGGCGGAAAGCAGTCCGGCCTTCAATAGTTTCATGGTCGTCTCCCGGTTGGTTCGCGGATTTGGCTCCGCAGCACTTTGATCTTGGCTTTGATAACGAGTTAAACTATAACGTGTTATAAAGTCAATCCGCTGAAATGGGCGGAAAGCAGGAGAGGATCGGGATGCAGGACGCGCAGAAATCGGCACGGGCGAAGATACGCGGTTTTGAGGCCGCCCTTCCGATTGCGCTGTTGCGGGCCCGTGCCTCGACCGCGCACAAGTTCAAGGTGCATACCGACGCGGTGGGGCTGACCCAGCCGCAGTGGCGTGTGATCCGCGCGCTGGGTGCGGGCGAACCGCTCGACGTCGGCACCATCGCCACGCGCTGCGCACTGTTGCAGCCCTCGGTTTCGCGCCTGCTGAAGTCGCTGCACGAGAAGGGGCTGGTCGAAACCCTGTCCGGTCCCGAGAACCGCCGCCGGGAACTGGCGCTGACGCCCGAGGGCCAGCGCCTGTTCGACCGCATCGCGATCATCTCCGAAGCCGTCTACCGCGATATCGAGGACGCCTACGGGCGCGAGGATCTGGAAATGCTGGTGCGGATGCTGCACCGCCTGCGCGAAATCACCGACGCGATGCCGCCCCTGCCCCTGGTCATGCCCAAGCTGGAAGAGACCGTCGAATGACCGACCTGATCCTGACCGACGCCCGTATCCGCACGCTGGACCCCGCCCGGCCCTTTGCCGAGGCGATGGCGATCGAGGGTGGCAAGATACTCGCCGTTGGCCGCGCGGCGGATGTCGAGGTGCTGGCGGGTCCGGGCACCCGGATCGAACGGCTGGGCGGACGCGCCGTGATGCCGGGGTTGTGCGACAGCCATACGCACGGCCTCTGGGGCGCTTGCCGCGACCTGTTCGAGGTCTTCGTGGGGCTTGGCGGCTCGCTGCAGTCGCTGCTCGACGGGATCGCCGCCCGCGCGGCGACGACGCCGAAGGGCGAATGGATCGTCGCCGGGCCGTGGCGCCCGTTCGAACGCGCCGCGCTGGGGGAGCAGGCCTTCGCGATGCTCGACCGGATCGCGCCGGATCATCCGGTGATGGTCAAGGATGTCAGCCAGCACAATTACTGGGTCAACTCCGCCGCCATGACCCGCGCCGGGATCGGCCCCGAGACGCCCGAGGTGCCGGGCGGCGTGATCGAACGCGATGCGCAGGGCCGCCCCACCGGCATCCTGATCGAATCGGCGACCAGCCTGATCCAGCCCCATGTCGCCGCCACCCCGGCCCAGCTGACCCAGGCCGTGCGGCACATGGCTGGCTACTTCCACTCCCTCGGCATCACCGCCTTCAAGGAGCCGATGGCCTTCGCCCCCGAACTCGCCGCCTATGTCGAGGCGGACCTCGTCGGCGCGCTGAACTTGCATGTCGCGGCGCACCTGACGCGGTTCTCGCCCTTCTCTGCGGAATACGTGCCGATGGAAGATCTGGACGCCCTGCGCCAGGCCTACCGCTCGCCGCATCTGGACACCGCCTTCGCCAAGCTCTTCCTCGACGGCGTGCCCATTGCCCGCACCGCCGCCTTCTGCGACCCCTATCCGGGGCAGGATCCGGCGGACCACGCCCCTGAGGAACACCTGCTAATCAAGCCGGAGCGCCTGAACCAGGAGCTGATCACGCTCGACGCGGCAGGCTATACCGTCAAGATGCACGCCGTGGGCGACCGGGCGATCCAGGCCGGGCTCGATGCCATCGAAGCCGCGCGAAAGGCGAACGGACCAAGCGGCCTGCGCCACGAAATCGCGCATTCGAACTTCATCCGGCCCCAGGACATCGCCCGCTTCGCCGCACTGGACGCGGTGGCCGAGGTTTCGCCCAAGCTCTGGTATCCGAACCCCGTCACGCCGGGGCAGCGCAAGGTGCTGGGCGACGCGCGGGCCGAAAGCTGCCACCCGGTTCGCTCGCTGATGGAGGCGGGGGCCGAGGTGATCTACGGCTCCGACTGGCCCGCCGCCGCGCCGGACGCCGATCCCTGGACCGGGCTGGCGGGCATGGTGACGCGCACCGATCCGACCGGGGTTCATCCCGGATCGGTCGGCGCCGATCAGGCGATCCCGCTTGACCGCGCGCTGCCGGTCTTCACCTCGGCGGGCGCGCGCTCGCTGCGGCTGGAGCAGGTGACGGGCAGCCTGAAGGCGGGTCTCTCCGCCGATTTCATCGTGCTTGAGCAGCCGGTGGAAAAGCTCTCGACGCCCGAACTTGGCCGGGCGCGGCCATTGCAGACCTGGTTCGAAGGCCGTCAGGTGTTCTAGCGCCTACAGTGCCGGACGGGTTCCGACGTCGGCAAACCACCCGCCCAGCGCCGTCTCGTAAGCAAGCCCGGCCTGGAACACGTCGGCATCCTCGTAGGTCCGCCCCACCAGCTGGATACCGGTCGGCACGCCATTGGCGGCACGGCCCGAAGGCAGCGACAGCACAGGACAGCGGCTCATCGTGTTGAAGGGCGTGGTCATGCACCAGCCCAGCGTCGGGTCCACCGCCTTGCCGTTGATCGTCACCACGCCCCGCGTGGGGTCGAAATCGGCCGCCACGGCGGGCACCGCGGTGGTTGGGCAGACCATCAGGTTGTACCGCTCAAGGATCGGCCCCAGCGTCGCATACATCTGCCCCGCCACTTCCAGCGAATGCACGAAATCGGCGGCGGTGGAGCTGCGGCTGCGCTCGCACAGATCGCGGCAGTAAGAGGTCATGACCTCGCCATGCTCGTCCAGCATCGTGGCGAGATAGCCGCCGAACAGGTGCCCGAGATAGGCCAGCCCGGCGTCCAGCGCCTCCTTCGGCCAGCCGAGATCGACCTCTTCGACCGTCGCGCCAAGCGAGCGGAACACGTCCAGCGCCGCCTCGGTGTTGCGCTGCACCTCGGGGTCGACCTCGAAACAGCAAAGGTCCGGGGAATAGGCGATCTTCCAGCCCGCGATCGGCTCGTACCGGTCTGGCAACACCAGCTTGGGCTTCAGGGTCGAGATGTCGCGCGGCGTCGGGCCGGTCATCACGTTCTGTAACCGGATCGCGTCCCGGACGGTGCGCGCCAGCGGCCCGGTGTGGCAGTAGAAGTCGAGGTTGAACGGCGGGTCGTCCGGGTTCCGTCCATAGGGCGGCTTGTACCCGACCAGGCCGCAGGTCGAGGCCGGAATGCGGATCGACCCGCCGATGTCCGAACCGGTGCAGAGCGACGACGTGCCCGCCGACAGCGATGCGGCGGCACCCCCGCTGGACCCGCCCGGCGTGAACGCCGGGTTCCAGGGGTTGCGGGTGACGCCCCAGAGCCGCGACCAGGTGACACCCGCGCAGGAGAACTCCGGCGTCGCCGTGCGTGCATGAACGATCCCACCCGCCGCGAGGATACGCTCGTTCACCACCGAGGTGGTGTCGGCGACAAAATCCTTCAGGATCAGCGAGCCGCTCGAGGTCGGCTTGCCCGCGATCATGCTCTCGTCCTTGATTCCGACCGGCAGGCCGTCGAGCGGACCAAGCGGCGCGCCGCTCGCATAGCGCGCCTCGGCGACCTTCGCGGCATCCATCGCCTCGTCGTAGTGCGTGTAGGTGAAGGGCTTCAGCCGCTCCTGCACGGCCTCCGCGCGCTGGATGGTCGCCTCCATCAGTTCCACAGGCGAAAGCGTCCTCGCGGTAAAGGCGGCGATGGCGTCACTGGCGGAGAGATAGCAGAGGTCGCTCATGAGGCGTTCTTTCAGGCAGGGCCAAGCGCAGCGGCGATGGCGTGCAGGGCTCGGATAGTGTTTTTCGTATGGTCGCCGTTGGTGAAATCCGGCCAGGTCGAGAACTTGACCGCGATCATGTCGTATTCCGGGGCGATGAAGACCATCTGCCCGAAGACGCCGAGGCAAAGCACCGTGGTGCGGCTGGCGTCTTCGATCCAGAACTGGTTGCGATACCGCCCGTTCGGGAAATAGTCGCGCCCATAGGCGTCGAACAGGCCGTGATCGCCATGGCGGATATCGTGGATCCATTCGGCGGGGACGACCTGCTCGGCACCGCACTGGCCGTTGTTCAGGTGCAGCAGCGCAAAGCGCGCCATGTCCCGCAGCGTCGCGTTGTAACCGCCGTCGGCCAGCGCATAGCCGGCGCTGTCGACGGTGAAACAGCCATCTTCCTCGGTCCCGATGCGCGACCAGAGCGTATCCGAGACAAGCTGGGCCAGCGGCTTGCCGCTGGCGCGCTGCATCGCATGGGCCAGCACGTCGGTTTCGATGGAGCGATAGGAAAACCGTGCCCCGTGTTCGGCTTCGGATACCGTCAGGCCAAGAATTTGCTCCCAGATACTCGCCGGAAACATCCCCTGCCCTGTCGGCGCAGGTTTCCAGCCGCAGGCGATATCGGTTCGGCCGATGTCGCTGTCCGGATCGGTGTATTCCTCGACGAACCGCACGCCCGAGGTCATGTCGAGCACATGGCGCAACGTCGCGCCTCTCCAGGCCGTCGCTTCCAGTTCCGGGAGGTAAGTCGTGACCGGCGCAAGGGGGTCGAGCAGCCCCTTGCCGACCAGGATGCCCGCGACGGTGGCGGTCACGGATTTCGACACCGATTGCAGCAGGTGCAGCGTCTCGGGGCGCATTCCGTTGAAGTATTGCTCGGTCACGACCTTGCCGCCCAGCGCGACAAGAAAGCCGTCGGTATAGGTCTCTTCCAGCAGTTGCGCGACGGTCATCGGCGTGCCGCTGACGGCATCGAAGGTGATGTCGTCGACGGGCTGGGCGTCAGACGCCAACCCGATGGGCCGAGCGGCCCGCCGCACCGGCACCGTCGGCAGCAGCTCCCTGACGTGCTGGAAACTCCAGCGGTTCCACGGCGCACGATCCCAGTCGGCCCGGGGGACGCGCCATTCTGGCGGCGGCGGTGCGCCCGCCATGATCGGCGGGCGCGGATCGGCGTTGCGGTAGGAGGTCATGCCCTAGCCCCGGCAAGGCCCGGCCCGAAAGAGGCCGGGCCCCAATGTCACTTCTGAAGGTCGGTCCAGATGCGCGTGTACAGCGCCTGCGTCTCGGGCGCGCAGGTCGGGATGAACACGCCCTTGTCCTTCAACTCGGCAGGAATGATGATTTCGCGCGCGGTCTTCATGTCCTCGGGCATGAACGCCTCGGACCCGACGATGCCATTGGCATAGCGGGCAAACTCCGAGATCAGAGCGGCATTCTCCGGGTCCATCAGGAAGTTCTGGAAGGCCTTGGCCTCTTCGGGGTTCTTCGCGTCCTTCAGCACGCCGACCGAGTCCATCCAGACCACGTAGCCTTCTTTCGGATAGCCGTAGTGGATCGTTTCGTTCGCCAGCCGCATCCGGAAGGTGGAACCGTTCCAGTTCACGCCCGCCCAGATGTCTTCCTTGGCGAACTTCTCGATGTTGCCATAGTCCATGCCCAGCCAGCTTTTCTTGGCCTCGACCAGACCGTCGCGCACCTTCTTCAGGATCTCCTTGTCGGCAGTGCAGGGCTGGCCGCCGTAATACATGATCGCCAGGCCCATCACGTCGCCCATCTCGGGCACGACGTTGATCTTGCCCTTCAGCTCTTCCGGCGGGTCCATGAAGATGGCCGAGGTGTCGATGTCGCCCTTGTAGTACTTGGTGTTGACCACGACGCCCGTGGTCCCCCACTGCCATGGAACCGTGTAGTGACGGCCCGGATCCCAGTCGACGTCGATCCAGACCGGGTCCATGTTCTTGAAGTTCTCCATCTGGTCGGGGCGGCTTTCCAGCAGCAGCCCTTCCGAGATCCAGATCGGCACGAAGCTGGCGGACGGTACCACCACGTCGAACCCGTGGCCGCCTGCCTTCACCTTGGCCAGCGCGGTGTCGTTGCTGTCATAGTCGGTGATCGTGACCTTGATGCCGGTCTCGGCTTCGAATTTCTCGATCAGCTTGGGGTTGGTGTAGTTGCCCCAGTTGTAGATATTGAGTTCCTTGGCGCTTGCCGCACCGGTCATCACGGCCATTGCCGAGACCGCGGCCAAAAATGTCTTCATTCTGTTACACTCCTTGTTGCCTTTGGTTGGTGTCACCCGGGTTCTTTGCCCGGTATGGGTTATCTAGCGCCGCCCCCGGCTGAACCAGAAGAACAGCGTGACCAGGATCGCCCCGGCCACCAGCACCACGGTCGAGATCGCGTTGACCTCGGGCGTGACGACGCGGCGAAGCTGGCCCAACATGTAGGTCGGCAAGGTCTCCTGTCCCGCCGATTTCACGAACTCGGTGATCACCACGTCGTCGA
>JAGRMS010000276.1 GCA_020441135.1 Pseudooceanicola sp. | reverse complement strand
GGCGGCTTCTCGTGGGAGAAGACCGACCTTGTCGACGCGCTGAAGCGCGCGGTCTGAGCGATGCTCCTGCGGGCCCTGCTGCCCGTTCTCGCGCTGGCGGCCCTTCCGGCCGCCGCGCAGTCATCCAAGTTCCGGGTCGATGGCGCGACCCTGATCTATGACACCGACACGCCCGGCGCGGGCGAGTCGGAGGGCGTCGTCGCCGCGGATGTCGCCACGCTGTTGTCGCTCCTGCGCGCCACGCCCGGCATCACCACGCTGCAACTGAACTCTTCCGGGGGCGAGGTCTATTCCGCCGGCCAGATCAAGGACATCGTGATCGACTTCGAACTCGACACCCATGTCCACGGCGACTGCGACAGCTCTTGCGTGACGATCCTGCTGGGCGGGGCGAAACGCACCATGTCACGTGGCTCGCGCATCGGGTTCCACCAGATCTACTGGTCCGCCGACAACATCGCGACCTACTACGAGGCCGAGCGTGAGGGCCAGAACTGGGCCACGCCCTTCGACTTCGCCTCGTGGATGTATCTGGACACCCAGCAAGAGGTCTACGCCAACCTGCGCTACCTGATCTCGCGCGGGGTCGATCCGGCCTTTGCCATCGAGACGATCCGCGACCCCCAGGCCGAGGTCTGGCGGCCCACCCGCGCCGAACTGCTCGCCGGGGGCGTGCTGACCCAGTAACTATCGCCCGACCGGCACGCGCGCCTCGGTGACGCCGTGATCGGCGCTGAGCCGCGCGCCCAGGTCGCCGACCAGCGCCCGCATCGGGACATTCTCGTTCAGATAGAACAGCTTCGCCGACCGCAGGCCGCGCGCCTTCGCCGCCACCAGCAGAGCGGCGACCAGCACCCGGCCCAGCGCCAGGTGGCGCCAGCCTTCCTCGACCGTCACCGCGATCTCTCCGTCGGCGACCAGTTCGCCCACGCCGCGCAGGGTGCCCTCGATGCGCAGCCCGAACAGGATCGCCCCGGCCCAGTCGATGCGTTCTACATAGCGGTCGATGGCGGCGTCGCTCATCGGGTTGAAGAACCGCGTCTGGCGGTCCTGCGGCGACAGCCGCCGCAGATGCGCGGCCAGCGCATCAGCGTCCTGCGCCCCCAGAGGTGACAGCAATATTGCAAGCCCCGAAGGGTGGGCGACCGACAGGCCGCCGCGCGACCTGCGAAACAGGGAATTCCCGGGGAAACCGAACATCACGACACTAATGCTGCACTGCAGCAAAGATAGCGCGTCGCCATCCCCGCGCAAAGCCCGACGTGCCGTCACCTGCCTTGCCCCTGCGCGCCCTAACCGTTAGGACGGCCCCGCCCATTCCGGACCCGAAGGCCCATGACGCAAGACCCCGACCGCCCGCGCCGCAACTTCTACGGCCGCATTCACGGCAAGACGCTGAAGGCCAGCCAGAAGGTCTGGCTGGACGAGGATCTGGCATCGCTCTCGCCCGGCCCGGTCAGCTGGGAGGAAAACCCGTCGCGCACCCCGCTCGACCTCGCTTCCCGCTTCGGCGAGCGCCCGCTGTGGGTCGAGATCGGCTTTGGCGGGGGCGAGCACATGGTTCACCAGGCCACCCGGAACCCCGATGTGGCGATCATCGGCGCGGAGCCCTTCGTCAATGGCATCGCCATGCTGCTGGGCAAGATCCGCGCCGAGGGGCTGACCAACGTGGCGATCCATCCCGGCGACGCCCGCGACCTCTTCGACGTGCTGCCAGCGGCAAGCGTCGAGCGCGCCTTCCTGCTCTATCCCGATCCCTGGCCCAAGAAGCGCCACCACCGCCGCCGCTTCGTCACGCCCGACCATCTCGAAGGGCTGGCCCGCGTGCTGAAACCCGGTGCCGTGTTCCGCGTTGCGACCGACATCCCCGATTACGTCCGCCAGACGCTGGAAGAGGTGCCGCGCGCGGGCTTCGCCTGGCTGGCCAAAACCCCCGCCGACTGGCGCACCGCCTGGCCCGACTGGCATTCGACCCGCTACGAACAGAAGGCCCTGCGCGAGGGGCGGACCCCGCATTACCTGACCTTCCGCCGGGTGTAGAATGATCCGGCAGGGCCGGGCGTGCGTAGGCCCTTCATATGGGAGAGCTTACGATGCGCCACGTCCTGATTGTCCTGCTTCTGTCCCTTGGCCTTTCCTTGCCCGCCAGCGCCCAGAGCGCGCAGGTCGAAAGCACCATCTCCAGCCAGATCGACGCCTTCCGCGCCGACGATTTTCCCCGCGCCTTCACCTATGCCAGCCCGATGATCCAGGGCATCTTCGGCAACCCCGGCAACTTCGGCGTGATGGTGCGGAACGGCTATCCGATGGTCCACCGCCCCGCCGAGGTGCGCTACCTCGACCTGCGCGAGATTGCCGGGCGGCTTTACCAGAAGGTGCAGATCACCGATGCCCAAGGCCGCGTCCACCTGCTCGATTACGAGATGATCGAGACCGAAAACGGCTGGAAGATCAACGGTGTGCAGCTGCTCGAAGCGGCCGGTGTCGCGGCCTGAGTCCGGACACCGTGACGGTCCTGTGAGGCCGGATTAATCCTTTTCGCCTACCCCCTTGCCCGCATCCGGCCCGTCCCACGGGCCTTTCCGGGAAAGGGATTTCGATGAACAAGGCTATCACCGACGGGCTGGTCCTGATGCCGCCCGCCTTTGCGGGCGGGCTCGATGTCTGGTCCAGCGGCAACGGCACGCCGGGGTCCGATACCTATGACGGCGCGATCAACGCCGCGTTGGTCCCGGCGGATGCCGATTTCGCCGGATGCCTTGAGCTGCTGAAGACCGA
The DNA here is from genome assembly GCA_020441135.1 of Pseudooceanicola sp. Taxonomy (GTDB): domain Bacteria; phylum Pseudomonadota; class Alphaproteobacteria; order Rhodobacterales; family Rhodobacteraceae; genus Seohaeicola_A. The sequence goes on along the minus strand of JAGRMS010000276.1, from coordinate 23,855 downwards.
TTCGGTGCAGAAGCTGCGCTACACGGGCGAGACGCCGCTGCTGCCGGGCTGCTACCTCCAGATTCGCGCCCGCATCAAGGCGATCAGCGGCAACCTGCCGTCCGCGCGCATCGCCGGCTGGGCCGGCGGCGCGGGCGGCGTGCATGTCGGCGGGGTGGTCGAAACCGGGCCCAGCGTGACGCTGACGACCTACGGCCAGGTGGTCGAGGTCAGCGCCATCGTCGGCACTGGCACGCGTGGCGGCGTGGACATGGCCTGGGGGCCGGGCGCGCTTTACGGACACTTCGGGCTGGACCTGACCGGCGCGACGGGCGGCATCGTCCGTATCGACGACATTGCGATCGAGGACGTCACCGCCTTCTTCCTGCGCGACATGCTGAGCCTCGTCGACGTTCGCGACTATGGCGCGGTGGGCGACGGCAGCACCGACGACTCCGCCGCCTTCATCGCCGCCGATGCCGCGGCGGACGGGCGGCGGGTGCTGGTCCCGGGCGGGGTCTACCACCTTGCCGACTCCGTCACCTTCGACAACCCCGTCACCTTCGAGGGCACCGTGACGATGCCCGACGACAAGATGCTGCTGCTGACCAAGACCTTCGACCTGCCCGCCTACATCGCCGCCTTCGGCAGCGAGGAGCTGGCCTTTCGCAAGGCTTTCCAGGCGCTGCTGAACAATGCCGACCACGACTCGCTCGACATGGGCGGGCGCAAGGTCGCGGTATCCGGCCCGATCGACATGGCCGCGGCGGTGCCGAACAAGACCAGCTACGCGACCCGCCGCGTGATCCGCAACGGCCAGGTCGAGGCGTCGACCTCGGCCGCCTGGGACACCGACACAGTGACGTCACAGGCGACCTACGCGCCCTCGAACGCCGAGAAGCTGACCGATGTGGTCAATGTCGCCAACATCCCCGTCGGCGCGCTCGTCGAAGGCAACGGTGTGGGCCGCGAGGTTTATGTGCGAGCCAAGAACGTCAGTACGCAGCAGGTCACGCTGTCCGCCCCGCTCTACGGCGCGACAGGAACGCAGACCTACACGTTCCGCAACTTCAAGTACCTGCTCGATTTCGGCGGCTTCTCCTCTCTGTCCAAGTTCGAGCTGGCCGAGATGGAGATCCAGTGCAACGGCCATTGCAGCGGCGTAAGGCTGGCCCCGGCGGGCATCGTCTTCACCCTGCGCGACCTCTACATCTCGCGCCCGAAGGATCGCGGCGTCACCTCGATCGGCGAAGGCTGCCAGGGGATGCTGGTGGACCAGTGCCAGTTCCTGTCGGACGAGGATAACGACGACGTGGCCGACCGCGTGTCCATCGCGATCAACGCCAATGCAAACGACGTCAAGCTGCGCAACAACCGCGCCACCAAGTTCCTGCACTTTGCCATTCTCGGCGGCGCCAACAGCGTGATCCTGGGCAACCACTTCTTCCAGGGCGACTCGGTGCCCGCCGGTGTGCGTTCCGCCGGGATCGCAATCATCGGCGGCTTCTGCTCCTCCACCATCGCGGGCAACTACATCGACAACTGCTCGGTCGAATGGACCAACGAACGCGACGCCAATCCCGACTTCGTCTCCGGCTTCTCCTTCGGCGCGATGAGCATCGCCGACAACATCTTCCTGTCCGGCGACGTCGCGCCCTGGTTCAGCTACATCGTGGTGAAGCCCTACGGCACGGGGCATTTCCTGAATGGCGTCAGTGTGCGCGGCAACAAGTTCCGCTCGACGCTCGGCAGCATCGACCGGGCCGAACGGGTGGACACGACCTTTGCCGACCTCGATCATTCGCGCCACAAGGCGGTGACGTTCGAGGGCAATTCCTACCACCAGGTCTCGGCCCAGGTGTCGAACCCGATGCGGGTGCGCCATACCGAGAATACGGCAGGCCAGACCTGGGTGGTGGACCTTGGCGGCCAGCTGCCCTTTGGCGGGCAGGCGCGCGGGATCGACGGGCTGGTGGCGCTGGGGCCGATCCGGACGGGCGGCAACGCCAACCGCTTTGCCATGCCCCACGTCCTGCTCCAGCAGGGCGGCGCGGCCAAGGACAAGCTGCACCTCGTCTGGGAAGAAGCGGTCAAGGGCGAGGTGGTGCTACTGGCCCGGATCGACACCTGAAACCCTTCGCAGCCGCAGCGTAATTGGACTCTGGCCGGGGCCGTTTGCCCACGCTATCCTGCCCGACGGGGCCGCGGTCAGAGCCATGCGGCATTGGGGACGAGGGACGATCAGCCTTGCGCAAGCGGGTCAGCAGCGAAGCCGTCAGCGGCGCGTCGGACGAGGCGCAGACCGACCGCCAGTTCATCACCTCGCTGCATCGCGGGCTTGAGGTGTTGCGCGCCTTCCGCCCCGACGACCGGGCGGGCCTGTCGAACGGCGACATCGCCGAACGTACGAGCCTGCCCAACTCCACCGTCTCGCGGCTGACCTACACGCTGCTGGAAACCGGGTATCTCAGCTATGACAAGGCCACCGGACGCTATCGCATGGGCGTGCCCGTGCTGGCGCTGGGCTATGCCTGCCTGTCCGGTCTGCCGATCCGCGAGGCGGCACAGCCGCACATGCAGGATCTCGCCGACAGCTGCGGCGAAGGCGTGCTTGTCGCGCTCGGGGGGCGCGACGCGCGCACCATGACCTACATCGCCTGCGCCCGCACGCCGAGCGTCGTCTCGCTGCAACTGGGCGTCGGCTCGCGTATCTCGCTGGCGCGTTCGGCGATGGGACGGGCCTGGCTGGCCGCCTGCCCGGAAGAGGAACGCGACAAGCTGCTGGCCGAGATCCGGCGCAGCGCGGGGAAAGAGGCCTGGCCCGCCCTGCGCGACGGCATCAAGCAGGCGGCGGCAGAGATCGCCAGCCGGGGGTTCTACGCCAACCTGGGCGAGTGGAACCCCGGCGTGCATTCGGTGGCGGTGCCCTTCCCTTCGGTGCAGAAGGGCGGGCCGCTGCTGGCCTTCAACCTGGGCGGTCCGGCGGGGTTCCTCCCGCCCGAGCGTCTGACGTCCGAGTTCGGCCCGCGCCTGGTCCGCATGGTCGAGAGCCTGTCGCAGCGGATGCGCGCCGAGGTCTGACAGCGCCCGCCCTTGCCACACCACGCGAAGGGGTCCAGATAGGGGGAATGCTTACCTTCCGGGCCATATCCGAAGACCAGCCGGGTCCGAAATGGGCCGGGCTGTTCCGCGACTACTGGCCCGCCTATGCCCGCTGGTGGTCGCGCGAAGGGCTGTCGAACCGCCCCACCTGGATGGAATGCCACCGCGCGATGGCGCAGCACATGCCGGAGCTGCTGCCGCTTTACGAAACGCTCTGTGACCTGGTCGGCGGCGGCGACATGGAATCGCGGTTCCTCAGCTTCTTCTGCCCACCCGCTTATCTGTCGGGCTGCTCCCAGGCGCTCTGGCCGGGGAAGGAACCGCTGCTGGTGCGCAACTATGACTACGACCCCAGCGCCTTCGACGGGATCGTGCTGAAGACGCGGTGGCAGGGCCGCGGCGTGATCGGCACCACGGATGGGCTGTTCGGCCTCGTGGACGGCATGAACGACGCCGGGCTGGCGGTGTCGCTGACCTTCGGCGGACGGCGCGAGACCGGCACGGGCTTCGGCGTCCCGCTGATCCTGCGCTATGTGCTCCAGACCTGCACCACGGCGGAAGAGGCGGGCAAGGCGCTGTCCCGCATCCCCTGCCACATGAGCTACAACGTCACCGTGGTGGACCGCGCCCGCCACTTCCTGACCGGCTATCTCGCCCCTGACCGGCCCGCGCTGCTGGCCCACACCGCGGTGGCGACAAATCACCAGGAACGGGTCGAGTGGTCCTCGCACGCCCGGCTGACCGCGACGGTCGAGCGCGAGCGGTACCTGCTGCAACGCCTGACCCTGCACCCGGACACGCAGGAGAAATTCATCCGCACGTTCCTGCGACCGCCTCTGTATTCCACTGCCTTCGCCGCCGGATTCGGTACGATCTTCACCGCGGCCTACCGCGCCGGCAAGGGGCAGGCGGAATGGCACTGGCCGGGGCAGGTGTGGAACAAGTCGTTCGACCATTTCCCCGAGGACAGCGTGACGCTGACCTTTCCGGGGACCGTGCAGATGTCCGGATTTTGACGGGCCGGCGGGGCAAGCCCCTCCCTACGCGCCGGTTACAGTGCCGTGCATCTTCGGGCTGCGGTCCGCAATCTTGCGCGAGCGCCACGAACGCGCCTGCGGCGGGTGGCCCGTCGCGCAAGGATGTTCGGAGCAAAAGGATGCAGGGGGCGCTGTGCTTCAGAGCGCGTGTTCGGCCCAGGCGAGCTGGTCGGCAACGTTGAACAGGGCCGCCTGGCTGGCGGTGCCCTCGATCTCGAACCGCGGACCGACCGGAACGGCGTAAAGCCCGAGGCGGCGGAGCCAGCGCGACCAGACGGCGGGCACGATACCGATGACGTGCCGCGCGCCCTCGCGGGTGGCGGACAGGATCATGTGCTGCATCAGCATCGCCTGCACCGGCCCGCGCCGCTGCGCCGCGACGTGATCGGTGATGAACAGCCGCGACGCCTCCCAGATCTGCTCCTCGACCGGCGCGGGGAAGAACAGCACGTCAGAGGGGATGTCGCTCAGCAGACCGTGCTGGGCGTCGCGCAGCATGTAACTGTAGGTGCCGCAACGCGCCGTGGTCGGTACCAGGCGGATACCGGCCAAGACCTCGCCGAACTCGTGGATGATCACCCAGCGGCAAAGCGGGGTGTCGTACTGGTCGAACTCCATGCCGTCGACATTGGGCAGGTGCCAGGACAGCCGGTCGATGAACACGTCCTTGCGCGCGCGCAGGTAGCGCACCAGCAATTCGCCGTGGCTGTGCATGTTGGTAAACGACAGCGTGCTGGCGCGCGCCGCGCCGCCGGGGCGGGGAAGACGGTCGAGGTTGGACGCACCGGCCACGGCTTTTCCTTCCCCGGCCTGCGCGTGAGCGACAAGACCGGCGGGCACAAGGTCGGGAAAGACCGACCAGGCGGGGCCGGCCGGGACTGTGCTCCGGGAATGCTTCATCTCTGCCTCAAAGCATTTTTAAGGCTGAGCTAGCTATACTTTTGCCCCTTAGTCCACACAATTTCGCCACATTTTCCAATGTGTTCCCGGTTTGCACCTGCCGTGGCCCATATGCCGCAACGTCACATGCCAAGGATGGGCGGATTCCCGCCGAGGTTGAGTGGCGATTTGGCGACTCCCGCGACCGACTCGCAACCGTCACGCGAATCGGTTGTAAACCTGCATCAGGCGGCCTTGGCCTGATCCCAGGCCTTGAGGTCGATGAAAAAGGTAGTGCCGACGCCCACGGTGCTTTCGTAGTCGATGCGCCCGTCGTGCTGCTCGACGATCTTCTTCGAGATGTTCATGCCCAGCCCGGTGCCGCCGAAGGCCCGCTGGTCGGTGGAATCCACCTGGGTGAACTTGCCGAAGACCTTGTCGCGGCTGTTCTCGGGGATGCCGACGCCCTGGTCGGCCACGGCAATCCGCACGGTGTCGCCGGTGCGGCTGTAGCCCACCGTTACCTTGCCGCCCTCGTGCGAGAATTTGAGCGCGTTCGAGATCATGTTGGCCATCACCTGCATCAGCCGCCGCTCGTCGCCGCGGATGATCTCGCCCTCGCGCCCATCGATATCGGCGATCAGCGTGATGCTGGTCTTGTCGGCAAAGCCCTTGTTGGCTTCCACCGCCTCGGCGATCAGGTCGCGCACGTCCATCGGCGCGAACTTGTAGGCCACCTCGCCCGACTCGATCTTCTGAAGGTCGAGGATGTCGTTGATCAGGTCGCCCAGCCGTTCGGCATTGCGCCCGGCGATGCGCAGAACCGACTGGAACTGGTCCGGCACACTGCCCAGGATACCGGTGTTGATCAGGTCGAGCGAGCCCTTGATCGAGGTCAGCGGCGTGCGCAGTTCGTGGCTGACGACCGAAACGAACTGCGACTTGGCACGGTAGGCGACCTTGGTGCGCTCGTGCTCTTCCCGCAGCACCTCCATCTGCTGAAGGTTCTTGCGGTAGTTCTTGAGGAACACGAAGGAGCAGTCGACGATGAAATACATCGAGAACAGCACCGTGAAGAAGTGCAGCCAGTGGTCCGAGCTCATCGGCGGCGCTTCGCGCAGGATGTCCAGCAGGGAAATGAACAGGAAACTGGCGCCGTAGATCGCCAGCCGCAGCGCAAGGGCGCTGACGATCTGGTGGTTGTTCATCGCAGCGAAGATCGCGGCGGAGAGCAGGAAGAACAGCGGCGTGAAGTGCCCGCCCGAAGGCTCCTGCAGCGCGATGATGATGACGAACTGGCAGATGGAAAGCGCGCTGAGCGCGGTCGCCGCAAGGATCCAGCGCCGGAAACCGCGAATCTGGCGTTCGTCCAGGCGGCTGTGCGCGTCGAGCCGACGCGAGATCGCGAAGTCGATCACCTCGGTCAGCAACACCGCGCCGTAGCAGGCAAGAGAGCGGTAGGCGTCGAAGTAGAACATCGTCAGCACGGTGGCGGCGAAGAAGATCGCCTGCCGCTGCCAGATCAGACCCTTGGAGCCGTTGTAATAGTCGCGCAGCTGCTGCTCGGCACGGGCGACAGGCTCTTGCGGCACGTCCAGTTCGGCGTCGTCCAGCGTGTCGTCATCCATCCCTGTCACCGTCTTTATTTCCATTATATCAACTATCAGGCAATTCAGGAGGCAATGGGCAGCATTCGTGTCTTAATTGAGGCAATGCGATTTCGATTCCAGGTGTGGCCTTTGCGCCATCCGGCGAAACGCGACAGGCCGGACCATGACGATCCGGCCTGGCAATGGACGTGCTTGGCGGCATCAGTCGTTGCGCAGCGACGGATCCTCGCGGAACAGGTCGCGCAGCACGGTCTCGTAGGCGCGCTTCTTGTCGGTCTCGCCGCTCGCGGCGGCGGCTCGGCGCTGAGCCGGTTCCACCTGGGCCATCTGGTCGCGCAGCTCGACATTCTCGATGGCGCGGCTGATCGACATGAGCGAGCCGGACTTCGACAACGACCGCAGCGACACGCTGTCGCCGACGATCACCTGCGCCTCGACCTTGGACTGCCGCTGCGATTGCAGGGTCAGCAGGAACTTGTTGAAAGTCTCTTCCTCGGGCGCGTCGGCGGTGGCGTTGCGGCCGTGCTTGACGGTCAGGAACACCCCCTCGCCGCGGTAGGAAATGATGTCGCCATTTTTCTTCGTCGCCTTGGCGAGGCTCAGCGCCACGTCGCGCAGCAGCAGCTGGAACTCGTCTGCCGACAGCGACTTGTGCAGCCGCCGCGCATCGACCAGCTTGACCGCCGTGGCATGGGTGCTGAACAGGCGGCCCTGTGACAGCTGCATGATATAGTTGTCGAATTCCGCATAGCGCAGCACCCGGTCGATGCCGTCGATCGAGATCGGCTCGTCCAGCGGGAACTTGGCCTTGGGGTCGGCGGCCTGGGTGGCCTGCGAATTGGCCTCGGCGATCCGGCGCTCCTGCACCAGGCGCTGGGCGGCGGACATGCGGCTGCGCAGCTCGAGGAAGTCGAACGGTTTGGTCACATAGTCGGTCGCGCCTGCAACAAAGGCGAGGTCGACATACTCGCGGTCGGACATCGCCGTCAGCATCAGGATCGGCGTGTGCTTGTACTCGGGAAGCTTGCGGATTTCCTTCGCCAGCATGATCCCGTTCATGCCCGGCATCTGGATGTCGATCAGGAAGCAGTCGAAGGGCTTTTCCTGCCGCCCGATCAGCTTCAGCGCGTTGGTCGCGGAGTCCGAAATCGAGATGTCGAAGTGCAGCGCGGATAGCGCGGTTTTCAGCAGTTGCAGGATGTTCAGGTCGTCGTCCACGGCCAGGACCCTCAGTTCCTCCTGAAGGCGCGCACGGCGGGTCAGCTTCTCCTGGAACGAGTTGCCGATGTTGTTCTCAGCGTTCACCGATTGACTCCTGTTGCCACTCACAATCGTTGGTAAACGGATACTTAGGAATTTGGCCCAAAACGTGGCAAATTAGCGGTAGATAACGGAGATTTCGGTGCTTTTTCCGGACATTTGCGCCCGGATTTGTGTCAGAAGGGCGGTTCCGGCCCGCGGAACCGCTCGGCCGCGGCGGGTCGTGCGTTTCCGATTCCATCTCAATCGCGCGCGAGGGAGGGGATTCGCACGGCGTCCGGCGACGGGATGGGGCACCTCTTGCGCAGGCTGGCCCCGGGCCTGCCACAATCTGCCCTCAGGCCCGCCGGACGCGACCCGACGCCGACGAAATTTTTAACCCAATTTTCCACTAAACCAATGATTGCAAACAACTAAAAAACTTCGCGCATCGGGCCGTGCGATTGGCCCGTTTCCAACAACTTCTTAACACAATTGGTCGCCAGTGTGTGCTGGCCTGAACCGGGATTCCGTCGTGCTCCGGGCGGGCGTGTCCTGAGTAAGACTGGATAGAAAGTTGCCGACCGTGTTCGATAACAGCACCCTTGAAGACGAACGCCAGCAGGACGAGCTGCCGGTGGGCGCCACGCTTTTGCTCGGCCAGTACGAGATCGAGCGTTACCTGGTGCGCGGCGGCTTCGGCATCACCTACCTGGCCCATGATTCGCTCGACCGGCACTATGTCATCAAGGAATGCTTCCCCGGCGCGCTCTGCGGACGCTCGGGCGGCAAGGTACATCCCCTATCGGGTGAGTGGGAGACGCAGTTCGCCTCGGTCAAGCGCCACTTCCTCAGCGAGGCGCGGCGCGTCGCCCGGCTGGCGCACCCGAACATCGTGCAGGTCCACCAGGTCTTCGAGGAAAACAACACCGCCTATATGGCGATGGCCTTGGTCAACGGCGAGGACATGCTGTCCATCGCCGACAATGAACCCGAACGGCTGACCCCCGGCGTGCTGACAGCGGCGCTCAAGGACACGCTGAACGCGGTCGACTACATCCACGGGCTGAACATCCTGCACCGCGACATCTCGCCCGACAACCTGATGCTGGACGACCGCAATCACCTGACGCTGATCGACTTCGGCGCGGCGCGCGAGAGTGCGGGCCGCGACAACCGCGCGCTGTCGGTGCTGCTGGCGGTCAAGGACGGCTACTCGCCGCACGAATTCTACCTCACCGACGTGGAACAGACCCCGGCCTCGGACGTCTATTCGCTGGGGGCGACCTTCTACCACCTCGTCACCGGCGCGGCCCCGCCGAACAGCCAGGACCGCGTGGCGGCGCTCGCCGCCGACCGGCCCGACCCCTATGTGCCGCTGATGGACGGCGACTGGGATTTCGACGTGAACTTCCTGCTGGCCATCGACCTCGCCCTCGCCGTGCTGCCGAAGGACCGGCTGGCCTCGGCCCGAGAATGGCTCGACCTGCTGGCCGCGCCGCCGCGCGAACGGCCCGCCGCCGCGCCGCAGGTCGAAGGCGACCTCAAGGTGACGATCTCGCGCCTGGTCGAGACGACCAACCGCGAGGTCAAGCAGGGAATGCCCGGCTACGCCAAGAAACTTGCCGAACAGCGCATGAAGAACCGCCGCCACCGCGCCACCGACTATGGCGAAAGCGACGCGCCGGTGCAGCAGGTCGACATCTTCGGCAACCCGGTCGACAACGTCGACGCCTGGATGCGCGAACAGGAACGCGCGATGCGCGCCCAGCCCAAGCAGGTCCGCCGCGACGAAGACGGCCGGAAGGCAGCCAAGCAGACGACATACGGGGACGGCGCAGAACGCCCGGCCTCCCGTTCGACACTCGGCAGGTTCCTGGCGGCCTGCCTGCCGACGCGCCGCGATCCGGCGGCCTCGGCGCTCCAGAACTGAAGGAGACGGACATGAAATTCATTCGCGACATCATCTCCGAAAAGCGGTCCCAGGCGATGGGTCAGCCGCGCGTGGCCCCCGAACCCGCCCCGCGCCCGCCCGTATCGCTGGAATCCCCCCGCCCCGCTCCTTTGCCGCAGGACGTCATGGCCCCACCGCGCGCACCCGCCGTTGCAAGGCCCGCTTTCCAGCTGCCCCTGTCGGCGCTGGTCTCGGACGAGGATGACGACGACATCCTGAACATCCTGAACCCGGCGGACGACGACGAGGAAGAAACGCCTGGCGCGATTGCGGCGGACGATTTCCGGTTCGGGCACAAGGAAACGCCCCGCGCCTTTGGCGACGTGCTGGCGGAGGAGGATGAAGAGAACGAGGACGAGGACGACGCGGAAGACACCGCTTCCGCCGTGAAGGCAGCGGTCGCGGGTGACGCCGTGGTCTCGGGCCTGGACGAGGATGTCGAAGAAGACGCCGAGTTCGCGGACGCGGACATGGATGCGGAGATGGACGAAGAGGAAGACTTCGACGAGGCCGACCTGACCATGACCGAAGAGGCGGGGGAAGTCGAAGCCCCAGCCGAGCCCGTGTCGCGGGCAAGCCTGTTCCGCGCGATCTCGGAAATGGACGTGACCGAGGAGGACGCGCCAGAGCCCACCCGCAGCTGGACCGGCGCCATGCCCCCCGCTCCGCCGCGCGCGGCCGAACCCGCGCCGCAGCCCGAGCACCCGGCGATGATGGCCGCGCCCGCTGCCCCGGCGATGCCGCCGATGCCGCCGCGCCCGCAGGTCCAGCCGCAGACACAGTCGATATCACTGCGCGCCACCCCCGCGCCCGAGTTGCCCCGCGCCGCCGCCCCCGTCCCGGATACCCCCCGTGCCCCGGCCGCCGAAATGCCCTGCGCCGCCGCCCCGATGCCGCCCCGCGCGGAAGACGGTTCGATCGACGTGCCCTCTCCCGCCATCGGCCGCGGAAGCCGCCGCGCGGGCCGGGTCAAGACCCGCCTGCTGGGCTTCAACGGCGGCCAGATGCGCGCCGATCCCTTCGCGGCAGCCGCGCGCGCCGCCCCCGAGGCCACGGAAGAAGACGCCGCTCCCGCCCCGGTGATGTATCCGGTCGGCTGGCTGGTGGTCATCGCGGGCCCCGGCACCGGCGCGTCCTTTCCGCTGTCGAACGGCGTCTCGCAGATCGGCCGCGGCCCGGGCCAGGCGATCCGCCTCGACCTTGGCGACAACTCGATCTCGCGCGAGAACCACGCCGCGATCGCCTATGACGGGGAAGAGCGCAAGTTCTACCTCGGCCACGGCGGCAAGGCCAACCTCGTGCGCCTGAACAACCGCCCGGTCCTGTCGACCGAGGAACTGTCCACCGGCAACACCATCCGGATCGGCGAGACCACGCTGCGCTTCGTCGCGCTCTGCGGTGCCGATTTCGACTGGGCGCAGGGGTAACGGCGGTGGCCGCCCCCGACGGGATAAGACTGGACGCCGCCTCGGCCCTGCACCAGGGACGGCGCGAGCATCAGGAGGATGCCATCGTCGCCGACTTCCCGGTTGGCGCGGGCTTCGGCTTTGCCGTGCTCGCCGACGGCATGGGCGGCCACGCGGCGGGCGACGTCGCCTCGAAGATCGCCGCGACCGAGATGTTTTCCGAACTCAAGATGCGCTCGGGCGACACCGAGGCGCTGGAAGGCAACATCGCCTCGATCCTCTACGATGCCATCCACAACGCCAACGACTGCCTGCGCCTTTATGCCGATGACAACCCGGATACCGAGGGCATGGGCACCACGCTGGTGGCCCCGGTGCTGGTGGGCGCGAACCTCTATTGGATCTCGGTCGGCGACTCGCCGCTCTACCTGATGCGCGACGCCGAACTGTTGCGGTTGAACCAGGACCATTCGATGGGTCCGCAGATCGAATACCTCGTCAATTCCGGCGCGATGACCTGGGAAGCGGCGATGAACCACCCGGACCGCAACAGCCTGACCTCGGTGTTGATCGGCGACGTCATCCCGCAGATCGACTGCCCCTCGATCCCGGTGCGCCTGAAGGCAGGCGACATCATCGTCGCCGCCAGCGACGGGCTGCAATTCCTCGCCGACGAGGAAATCGCCGAGACGCTACAGGCGGCCATCGACAAGTCCAGCACCGAGATTGTCGAGGATCTGCTGCGCTGCCTGTCCGATCTCGACGACCCTGACCAGGACAACATCAGCCTTTGCGTCATCAAGGTCGAACCCGAACGCCGCGCCGCCCAGCGCCCGGCCCTCGCGCCGGTTCACGAACTGGTCACGGCCCCGGTGCGCAAGCGCCAGAAGACCACCTTCGTCGCCACCGCCAACACCGCCGCGCGCGGCGGCGGCATCACCTACCGGGTATCGATGGAGCAATCCGCGTGAGCCTCGCCAACCTCATAGAGCCGGTCGTCGACCAGTTGCAGACCGCGCTTGACCGCCAGCTGTTCCCCTCGGAGTGGCAGCAGTGGGGGGCACGCCTGCTCGACCACCTGAAAAAGCCGGTGCAGGTGGCGGTTGTCGGGCTGCCCGGCAGCGGCAAGTCGACGCTGATCTCGATGATGCTGCCCGATGTCTCGGTCGCCGCCCTGGCCGGGGTGCCGGTTGTCGAGATCGCCCATGGCCCGAAACCGCGCACCGCATTCGAGATGGAGGACGGCCAGACCGTCCGCCACGCCGGCCTGCCTCAGGCGCAGGACGTGCCCGGCAATGCCGTCCGCGCCCGGATCGAGCTGCCGCTCGATGACCTCGTGCGCCAGAACTTCGTCGAGGTCTCGCTGACCGGCGGCGCGGGGCACCAGACCTCGATGGTGAACTGGGTCGCGCAATGGGCCGACGTGGTGCTTTGGTGTACCGACGATTTCGACGCGGCCGAGCAAAAGCTCTGGGCCGGTGTTCCGGAAGAGGTCAAGGACCACTCCTTCCTCGTGCTGACGATGGCCGACCGCCAGATGATGCGCGGCGTGCTCCAGGACCGGATCGCCGCGCTGGAACCGCTGGTGGCCGAGGAATTCCTTGGCCTCTACCCCATCGCGACGATCCAGGCGATCACCGCCCGCACTTCGGGCGCGCAGGTCAACGCCGCGCTCTGGCGGTCCAGCGGCGGGAAAGAACTGTTCGACGGCGTGATGCGCCAGGTCGACAACGGCCGCACCGCCGACATGGACCAGGCCCAGATGCTGCTGTCGCGCTTCGCCCCCCAGGTCGAGGCGGCGGCGCGCAACCTGCCGACCCCGCCGGTGCCGCAGGACGGCCCGCTGTTCCAGCAGGCGCTGTCGCTGCTCCAGGCCCGCGCCAACGACATGGTGGCCAGCCTCGCCGCACCGGGTGAACCGCGGGCCGACGACGTGCTGGAACGCTGCGTCGACACCGCCAACCTGCTCGCCGAACTGTTCCAGGCGGCGGGCGAAAGCGGCGCGATCAGCCAGACGGTGCAATCCGACACCCAGGAGGGTGCCGAGATGATGCTGCTGTTCCAGCTGGAAAAGGACGAGGACGCCGCCGTCGACGCGGTGACGCTGCTGTTGCAGCTGAAGAAGGAAATCGCCGACAGGGCCGCCCCGGAGGAGGGCCTGTGACCCGTCGCGCGCAAAGGAATCTCACATGAACATGCAGGCCCAGCGCAACGCGACCACCCAGCTTCGCGCCACCGCGAGTCCCACCAACATGGGCGCGGGGCTCGAGTTGATGGCCGAATTCGCCGAACGGGCCGACCACCTCGACCGCACGCTGCAACAGCTCTGCGGCGCGACCGGCGAAAGCACCTCGCGCTCGGTCGAACGGCTGCGCAAGTCGCTGGCCGAGTACGAGCCGACGATCACCATCCTCGGACAGGTCAAGTCCGGCAAGACCTCGCTGGTGAACGCGATGGCGGGCTGGGCCGACCTGCTGCCCTCGGACGTGAACCCCTGGACCTCGGTCGTGACCTCGCTGCACCTGACCCCCGGCGCCCAGCGCGCCGAGATCGGCGCGCGGTTCCGCTTCATGACCGAACGCGAATGGGACAGGCTTCTGACCAAGGGCGGCCGCATCGGCGAACTGGCGGGCCGCGCCGGGGCCGAAAGCGAGCTGGAGAAGATCCGCACCCAGGTCGAGACCATGCGCGAGAAATCCCGCAAGCGGCTTGGCAAGAAATTCGAGCTGCTGCTGGGGCAGGAGCATGAATACGGCTTCTTCGACAAGAACCTGGTCGAACGCTACATCTGCCTCGGTGACGACTTCGACATCGAGGGCGAGGAAAGCGCCGAGGATCAGGGCCGTTTCGCCGACATCACCCGGTCGGCCGATCTCTACCTGAACTGCCCCAACGTGCCCTTCCGCATGTGCCTGCGCGACACGCCCGGCGTGAACGACACCTTCATGATGCGCGAGCAGGTGACGATCCAGGCAATCCGCGAAAGCCGCATCTGCGTCGTCGTGCTGTCCGCGAACCAGGCGCTGACCTCGGTCGACATGGGACTTATCCGCCTGATTTCAAACCTGAAATCCCGCGACGTGCTGATCTTCGTCAACCGCATCGACGAGTTGGCGGACCCGCAGAACCAGATCCCCGAGATCGAGGCCTCGATCCGCCAGACGCTGGTGGATCAGAACGGCCCGACCGGGGCCGCGATCCTTTTCGGCTCGGCCTATTGGGCCAACAAAGTGCTCTCGGGCGGAATCGAGTCGATGTCGGAACTCAGCTCGGCCGCGTTGCTGGACTGGGCCGCCAGCGCACTGGCCGAATCCTCGGTCGGCCAGTCGCCGGCGGACATGGTGTGGGAACTCTCGGGCCTGCCCGCGCTGTTCCGCCACCTCAGCGAACGCATCGTGGCCGACAGCGGCGAGGCGACGCTGGCGAAGATCGCCAATTCCGCCGTCACCATCGCTTCCAGCCAGAAGGTGGCCGAAAGCATCACCATCGAAGGCAACGACGCGCCGGAAGAGCTGTCGATGTACGACGTGCGCGCCCGCTTCGACCAGCTGGCGGAACGGCACCTGACCCGCCTGATGGCGGATTTCGACGCGCTGACCGGCGAATACCACACCCGCGCCGACCGCGCCCATGCCAACTTCATCGAACGCGCGACTCATTCGCTGATCGAACACCTGGAAACCCACGGCGAAGGCGCGGTCTGGGAATACAGCCCGACCGGCCTGCGGATGCTGCTGCGGTCGGCCTACAACGTCTTCGGCACCCGCGCCCACGCGCTCGCGGTGAAAAGCTTCGAGGCCACCGTCACCGACCTGGCCGAGCTATACTACAACGCCTTCGGCTCGGTTGTCGGCGGCATCCAGATCGGCCTGCCGATGGCGCCCGAGATCCCCTCGCCGGTGGCGCTGGGCCAGACCATCGCGCTCGATTTCCGCGACGGCTGGTGGAAGTCCTGGTGGCGGCGGACCCGCGGATACAAGGCCTTCGCGCAGAAGTTCCAGCTGCTGATCGCCGCCGAGACCGAGGATTTCATGAACCAGTTGAAGGTGGTCCAGACCGCCGAGGTCAAGGAAGCCACCGTCAGGGCCCTGGGCGACTTCCTCGAAGAGCAGAAAGACATCCTGCTGGAGCTTGGCAGCCACGCGGGCGGCGTCACCGATGTGCAGGAGCTGTTCCTCGACCGGGGCGAGATCGAACGCCAGGGCGCCCTGCAGAACGCGCTGGAAACCCTCACCGCCTATGCGGCCTGAAGCAGGAGACGCCGGGATGGACAACCAGACCACCGAAACGGGCGCACGCAAGCCCCGGCTGGCGCTGATGGGCGAATTCAGCGCCGGGAAAAGCACGCTGTCGAACCTGCTGCTTGGCTGCGCGCCGCTGCCAACCAAGGTGACGGCGACCCGCCTGCCGCCGGTCTGGATGTCCTACGGGGACGAAGGCGCGCTGGCCATCGGCCACGACGGCAGCGAGCGCCCGATCGACCTTGACGATCTCGACGGTATCGACCTGTCCGAGACCCGGCTGATCCGCCTGTTCCTGCAATCCGAATTGCTGGAGCTATGCGACCTGATCGACATGCCGGGCATCTCGGATCCCAACATGTCGTCGGACGTCTGGCAGTCAGTGTTCGAGCTGGCCGATTGCGTGGTCTGGTGTACCCACGCGACGCAGGCCTGGCGGCAGTCCGAAGCGGCGACCTGGGACAGTCTGCGCGACCTGACGCGCGGCGACAACCTGCTGCTGATTACCCAGTTCGACAAGCTCACCACCGACCGCGACCGCGCCCGCGTGCTGGCCCGGGTCGAACGTGAGACGGATGGCCAGTTCGCGGCGGTCTATCCGGTGGCCCTGCTCAAGGCGATGCAGGCGGGCGAGGATGCCACGGCGTGGGAGGCCAGCGGCGCGGCGGACTTCACCGACCACATGGTCGAAATCCTGCTGGCGATGGCCCCCGAGGACGACGGCGGACTGGCGCGGCTCTCGCTGGACGCCGCCGAACGCCCGGACCCCGCATTTACGGAACACGAGCAGGAACCGGAACCGGACGCAGGGGACATCGCCCCGCCCATCGATGCCTTCGCCGACGAAGACCGCATCCTGCCCAAGCGCGTCCGCGCGCGGGGCGACGGCAGCCGGACGGAACGGCTCCCCAGCCGCCAGGACGGTGCCTATGTCTGACCGGAGCAGCCCATGACCCTTGTCGAACAGCTCGATCATCTGCGCGCCGCGGCCCCGGGTTGCGGCCTCGTGGCCTTCGGTGACCTGAACACCCGGCTGGTCCTGCGCACCAGCGCCCGCGCGCCCTGGCCGCAGGAACGGCTCGACGAACTCTGCGCCCAGGCCGCCCGCTGCTTTGCCAGCGCCGATACCGGGGCGGTGGCCGATCACTTCGGCGGCGCCCGCCAGACCGAGGCGGTGCTACTGGAACCCGACAGCCTGCGCCTGTTCCTGCGCGCGCCGCAGGATGAATCGGACCTGCTCTGCGTCGTTTGCGACAGCGTGGGCGACTATGAGCGTGTCGCACCGCTGGCGCGCGACATGGTGCAGCGGCTGTAGGACTGGCGGAATGAGGAACGCGATGAAGGTCCAGGCATCACGGGGAACGGCTGAGGGGAACCGGCTGGCGCATGTGATCGAACGCCTGGCAGAGGAAACCCCCGCGCTGGCCCGCACCCGCCGCGCCCGCGCAGGCGACGGCGACAGTCTGCTCGCCCTGCTGCTGCGCGAGATCGACGAGACCGTGTTGCCGCGGCGCATCCGCCTGCTGCGCGGCAAGACCGAGGTGGCGCAGATGGCGGTGTCGAACCGCCGCCTTTACGCGCTGACCATCGCGGGCGAACGCCCCGTGACCCGCAGCGTCGAAACCGGCGACCCGACCTCGGCGGCGCGGCTTTACGCACACCGCCTGCAGGCGCTGTTTGCCCAGCCGGGCGCGATGCGCATGGTGGTGGATCGCGGCCCCGCGCCCACCGACCCGGATGGCCTCTCCTGCGCCGCCCGCAACCTTGCCGCCTGCATCGGCCTGACGCTCGGCCCGGCCACAAGCAGCGGCGACCTGCGCGACGTATTGCGCGGGATCGAGACGCTGACGCTCGCCTGGATGCTGACCGGCGCCAAGGGGGCCGAGGTCCACCACTGGGGCCCGCCCGCGTTGGTCGACGGTCTCCGCGCCTTCCGCGAGGGTGATCCGAAACCGCAGATGGCCAGCATCCGCGCCCCGCGCCCCTCCTGCCTCGTCCTGCCGCTGGCGGACGGCCGCGCCCTGTTCCGCGCCATCGCCGGGCCCGATCAGGCGTTGGCGGTGCTGCCCCGCGATGCCGCCCCGGCAGCGATGGACGCCTGGTTCAAGGTCTTCGGCACCCTCTGACGCCCCTTGCCAAGCCGCGCGGGACGCGGTTTGAAGGGGCGGACCAAGGGGGAGGGGACACCATGAAGACCGTCAGCAATTTCGACCGCATCGGCGAGGAGAACGCGTTTGCCGTGCTGGCCCGCGCCAATGCGCTGGCGGCGAAGGGCATGGATGTCATCAACCTCGGCATCGGCCAGCCCGATTTCCCGACGCCCCCCCATATCGTCGAAGCCGCCGTCAAGGCCCTGCGCGACGGCCAGCACGGCTATACCGCCGCCACCGGCATCCCGGCCCTGCGCGAGGCGGTGGCGGGCGACCTGCATCGCCGCTTCGGGGCCGAGGTGAACCCCGACCTCGTCGCCGTGGTCCCCGGCGGCAAGGTGACGATGTTCGCGGCCATCCTGATGTTCGGCGAACCGGGTGCCGAGATTCTCTACCCCGACCCGGGCTTCCCGATCTACCGCTCGATGATCGAATACACCGGCGCGACCCCGGTCCCCGTCCCGATCCGCGAGGACAAGGGTTTTGCCGTATCGGCCGAGGAAACTCTCGCCCTTATCACGCCGAAGACGCGCCTGCTGATCCTGAACTCTCCCGCCAACCCCTGCGGCGGCGTCACCCCCAAGGCCGAGGTCGACAAGCTGGTGGCGGGGCTGGAACAGCACCCCCATGTCGCGGTGATGTCCGACGAGATCTACGACCAGTTGCTCTACGATGGCGAGGAACACGTCACCCTGCTGAACTACCCCTCGATCCGCGACCGTCTGATCCTGCTGAACGGCTGGTCCAAGACCTACGCCATGACCGGCTGGCGGATGGGCTATTCGGTCTGGCCCGAGGCCCTGTTCGACAAGGTGCGCAAGCTGGCGGTGAACGCCTGGAGTTGCGTCAACACGCCGTCGCAATACGCCGCCATCGCCGCCCTGACCGGCCCGCAGGACGCGGTGGCCGAAATGCGCGCGGCCTTCGATACCCGTCGCAAGGTGGTGGTCGAGCTGCTGAACGCCATGCCCGGCGTCAGCTGCGTCGTGCCCAAGGGAGCGTTCTACGCCTTCCCGAACATTTCCGAAACAGGGTGGAAGGCCAAGAAACTCGCCTCGGACCTACTGGAACAAACCGGCGTGGCGACCATCGGCGGGCCGGACTTCGGCACGCTGGGCGAGGGCTATATCCGCATCAGCTATGCCAATTCCGAGGAGAACATCCGCCGCGCGCTGGGCCGGATGCACGAATTCCTACAGAAGTAACTCCGCCCGCCACGGCGGATTGGCCCCGGCCCGCGACACGGTGACGGCGGCGGCGCGCGCCGCCAGCCCCAGCACGTCGCGCATCTGCTCCGGCGTGACGCCCGCCAGCCCGTCGCGGCTCAGCACCCCCAGCTCCCAGGCGCGGGCCATCACGCCCGCGAGGAAGGTATCGCCCGCGCCCACCGTATCGACCACCGGCACCGTCAGCGCCGCCGCTTCTGCCTGCCAGCCGTCCCGGTGAACGGCCACCGCGCCCTCGCCGCCCTTCGTGACCACCACCAGCGCCGCCCCCTGCGCCAGCAACGCGCCGGTGCGGTCCGCCGTATCCGGCAGCAGCCATTCCATGTCCTCTTCGGAAACCTTGACCAGATCGGCCACGGCCAGCAACCGCGCCAGCCGCGCGCGGTAGGCGGCCTCGTCCTCGACAAATCCCGGCCGGATGTTCGGGTCGACCACGATGCACCGCCGCCCCGCCTCGCGCAGCGCCAGCGCCGCATAGGCATCGGCAGCAGGCGAATGGATCAGGCTGATGCCGCCAAAGGCCAGCGCCGTCACGCTCTCGGGCAACGCGGGCAAGTCGGCCACCGACAGCATCCGCCCCGCCGTGTTCTCGTCATAGAAGGAATACCGCGCGCTGCCCTGCACCAGCTCGACAAAGGCCAGCGTCGTCGGCCGGTCGCTGCGCGCCGCCAGCGACGGATCGACACCCGAGGCCACCAGCGCCGCCTCAAGCTGCCGCCCGAACAGATCGCGCGACAGCCCGGTGAACAGCCCCGCAGGCGCGCCAAGTCGCCCCAGCGCGATCGCCACGTTCAGCGAGGCGCCGCCGGAATGCGGCGACAGCGCCGGGCGGCCGTCCGCCATCGTGCCGGGTATCATGTCGATCAGGGCTTCGCCGCAGCAGAGGATCATCGCTCGTCCCTCCCTCGCCGCGCCAGTAACTTGCCGCGCGTCAAATTTCAAGCGTTACGCCGTCAAGCTGGCGAAGACGATCACCCAGGTCGTCATCAGCCCCAGCGACAGCAGGAAATAGACCCCGTTCCACCGCGTCCCCACCTCGAAGGCGCTGACCCCGCCGAACGATCCGATCAGCAGCGTCGTGGCGGTGAAGGGCGAGGTGATTCCGCTCAGCGTCCAGCCCGCCGTCAGCGCCACCACCACCGCCAGCGGCGACACGCCCAGCACGGCGGCATCGGGCACCAGCGGGGCGAGCAGCGTGACCGCCAGGATCGGGTTCATCCCGATCTGCCCGGCGGCGGGCAGGATCCAGACCAGCGCCGCCAGCACCAGCCAGCCCGGCACCCCGCTCAGGTCCATCCCCGAGGCCGCGACCAGCGGCACCAGCAGGGCCGACCCCACGGTGCCGATGAATCCCGCCATCATCAGCAGCACCAGTTCCGTGCGATAGCCCGGCAGTTCCTCCATCACATACCGCCGGGTGTGGCGCGCCCAGCCCGACGGCTTACGCGTCTGGATCGCCACCCAGGTGAAGGCGATCAGCGGCACCACCGGCATCACCACCCCCACGACCCGGATGCCGGTGCCAAGATGCAGCGCCGTCACCAGCCCAACCAGCAGCGCCAACAGCAGCGCCAGCGGCAGCAACCGATGCCAGTCGCCGTCCGGCACGAACCGGCTGGGCGGCCCGCTGCGGCGCGGCTTGAGAGCCGTGTCCAGCGCCCAGCCCAGCCCCGCCAGCAGCGCCGATGTGACCAGCCCCGGCAGCACCAGCGCCGCCCACTCCGTCCCCGGCACCATCGAGGTCGAGATGGCGACCGCAAAGGACATCGGCGACCAGGGCAGCGTCGCGATGAACCCCCGCTGGATCGCCAGCAGCATCCGCCTTGTGCGGATGCGCCGGATTTCCGGGTCGGGCTCGCCCTTGGCACTCGCCGTCGCCAGCGTGCCCAGCAGCGCAATCGCCCCGTAGTTCAGCAGCAGCGCAAAGGCCATGCCCCCGGCGGTCAGCGCCAGGTACCGCCGCCCCGGCGGCTGCGTCGCCAGGTAGTTCCCCGTCGCGCGGATTGCGGGCGAGCTCTGCGCCGCGCTCCGCAGCGTCGACAGCGCGGTGAAAAAGGCGGCGATGAAGGCCGCCGTCGCCAGCCCCTTCTGCACCGTCACGAACCAGTCGGCGTGGGTCAGCGCCAGAGCTACCGTCAGCCCGACCGCCACCAGGATGAACGCCAGCCGGCTCCCCTTCGCCCCGATTCCCAGCAGCGCCGTGACCAGCACCGTCAGCGCAGCCGCCACCGGCGTGGCCCATTCCGCGCCCCATTCGTGCAGGATCACCACCCCGGTCAGGATCACCAGCGCGGGGCCAAGGGCCTTGTGAATCGGGTAGACGGTCAACGGGCCGGGTTCCGGGCTGCGCCGGTCAGGCACCGGCTTGTGCGCAGATGACCCCAGCGGGACGGCAGAGGCAAGGCTTCGTCATATCATCAGGTCGAGCGGCAGGTCGGCAATGTCGCGCAGGCGCTGGCCTTCGATCATCGTCTCGACCAGCTCCAGCGTATCGCGGCCCTGATCGCGCAGCGTCTCGACCAGTTCGGGCAGCGCGACGTGATAGACACAGTCGATGTCGCCCGTGCCCATCGCGATAGCGGCGATCCGTCCCGGCATCGGCTCTGCCGTCACCGCGACCACATGCGGCAGCCGGCCCTTGCGGTTGCGCACCAGGTTCAGCGCCTCCGACCGCGTGTTCTGCACCCGGTCCGACCGGATCGTCAGCTTGCAGCTGATCGAGGCGTGCAGCGTCGCCAGCGCGCCATTGGCGGCGCGCAGGGCCGAATATCGCGCCACCGTGCCATCCACAAGCGCGGCATGGGCGTTGATCCGTTCGTCCGCCTCGGGCCCCCGGATCACCACCACGTCGGGCTTGATGAGGTAATCGGACCCCAGGTGCGTCCGCAGAGCGCGATTGCCCAGCGCCAGAAGCCGCAGCTCCTCGAGGTGCGCGTATTGCGCAAACTGCGCGATGGCCTGCGCCCGTTCGACCCTGAATTCACCCGGCCGCAGATGCGCCAGCTGCGCCAGCGCCTCGGCCAGGAACCCCTGGCAGGCGGTCTCGAACATCGTGCCGGCGGTCTGCCCCGGCGGCTTGGCGGCGTGGCTGGTCATTGCCCCGATCCGTGCCACCATCGCCGATGCGATCTCGCGGCTGGGCCGGTTCGCCACGTCGGCAACCGACGGCACGCCGTTTGTCTCGGTGATCGGCCCCGCCAGGCAGGCGGCGTGAAAGCGGCGACGCGCGTCGGACAGCCAGGCGGCCATCAGGCGACGGCGTAGAGCCTGCGGGCGGTGATCGCCGTCCGGATGCTGTCGGCCACCGCATGGGCCACCGGCGGCGGAAAGGCATTGCCCACTTGCCGGTAGGCCGCCGTCTTGCGCCCGGCGAACTGCCAGTCGTCCGGGAAGCCCTGCAACCGCGCCACCATGCGCACCGTCAGGCGCGGCATCCCGTCGAAATCCGCCTCCGGCGCCTCTTCCGCCAGGCTCTTGCCGTTGACGCCCAGCGTCTCCCACGCCCGTCTTGCCCGTGTCGGCCCCAGGTCCGGCCCGCCATGCTTCTTCGAGCCGCCGACGATGGTCGGCGCGATCTCGTCCGCCTGCGCGCGCCAGGCGTCGGCCCCACGCCAGCCCCGCGCCGCCATCAGGTCATGCAGCAGCGCGCCGACGGTGGCCGGCTGCGCCCCGCCGCCTTTCGGCCATTCGAACCGGTCCGCGTAGGCCTCGCGGATCGCGACGATCACCACCCGCGGACGCAGTTGCGACACGCCGAAGTCGCTCGCGTTCATCAGGTGCCAATCGGCAAAGGTATAGCCCATCTTGCGCAGCTGCGACTTCAGCTGCCCGCGATAGTCGTGAAACAGCGCATCCATGAAGCCGCGCACGTTCTCCAACATCACCGCCTTGGGCCGCGTCTCGTCGATCACCCGCAGCGCCTGCGGGAACAGATCCCGTTCGTCCGCCGCGCCAAGCTGCTTGCCGGCCTTGGAAAACGGCGGGCAGGGCACGCCCCCCGCCACCAGATCGACGCCCGCAAAGGCGCGGGCGTCAAAGCGCGTCAGGTCGGCGCCCTCGCCTTCGATCACGTTCCAGGCCGGGCGATTCAGGCGCAGCGTCTGGCGGCACCAATCGTCCACCTCCACCAGCGCCTCGTGCCCGAAACCGGCCCGTTCCACGCCGATGGCTTGTCCGCCCGCCCCTGCGCATAGCTCGATCGAGGTCAGATTGCCCTGCATTTGGTGCCCATTCATCTTTCGTTCACCACATATCGCGGAGAGGTGAACAAAGAGTCAACACTCTTGGTGCCGCTAGCGGATCATGTAGACCTTCTTCACCGTCTCATGCACCGTGCAGACCCCCTTCCAGTCCTGCGGAAAGAAGGCCGCGGTGTCAGGCCCGATCTCGATCACCTCGCCGCTTTCATGCACATAGGTACAGCGCCCCTCGAGGAAGTGACAGAACTCGTCCCGCGTGACGTGGCAATGCCACTTCCCCGGCGTGCAGACCCAGAGCCCGCACTCGCTCTCGCCATTCGGGCCCTTGTGCAGCAGCTTTCCCGAGGTCATCGAGTGCCCCTCGATCATCGTCGGGATTTCGCCCCAGTCCTTCAGGTCGCTCTGCGCCAGGGGCTGTTTCATCACCGGAGTCATGTCGGTCCTCTCAGAACAGGATATAGACGTTGCGCATCGTCTTATGCACCGCACACTCGCCGCGCCAGCCCTTCGGGAACATCACCAGCGTGCCGGGCGTCACCTCGATCACCTCGCCATTGTCTTCGACATAAGTCGCCTCGCCCTCGACGAAGTGGCACAGTTCGTCCCCCGGCAGCTCCAGCCGCCAGCGTCCCGGGGTGCAGACCCAGATACCGGTCTCGGGCCGGTTCCCCGGCCCCTTGTGCGCCAGCCGGCCGGAGGAGTGCGACGCCCCCTCCAGCGCGTCCGGCTGGACGCCCCAGTCCACAAGGTCGGTCCGGGTTGAAGCGTCATACAAATGCGGCGCGCTGCTCATCGCTTCAGGATCGCATCCAGGATCGCCGCCGCCTTGGTCG
>JAGRMS010000275.1 GCA_020441135.1 Pseudooceanicola sp. | reverse complement strand
TGGTGTTCTCGCCCACGCCTTCGCACAGCTTCTTGCGGCCGGCGCCCGACCCGCCCGATTCCACGACCGGCGTGGGAAAGTCGAAGTTCTCGCCGAAGGCTTCGGCGACGATCGAGGCATAGGGGAGAACCGTCGAGGATCCGGCGATCTGGATCTGGTCGCGCGCGGCGCCTGCGGTGGCGGAAAGTGCCAGCAGCGCGAGGGCCGAGACGGACATCTTGGTGAAGGTCATGGTTTGCTCCTGATTGATCCTTTGGGCCGGTTTTCCGGCCTCGCGGGCTGGGTAGAGGGCTTCCATGATCGTTATGCAAAGATTTCGTGACAGTTTTGTAACAAGACCCCCTTCCGTCGGGGCAGTCCTGTGATCTGCCGTTAACCCTTTGATCCGGCTAGAGCGGGATGATGTCGACGCTGTGCGAGCTGGCCTGCCGCCCGTGCATCCGCAGCATTCCCGTGACCGGGGCGACGTCGGAATAGTCCCGGCCATAGCCCAAGACAACGTGGTCCGAATCGACAAACGTGGAATTCGTCGGGTCGTATTCGGTCCAGCCCGCCAGCCCGCCGGTCCAGGCGCGGACCCAGGCGTGCATCGCGTCGGCCCCGACGAGGCGGGGCTTGCCCGGCGGCGGCCTGGTCCGCAGGAAGCCCCCGA
This sequence comes from Pseudooceanicola sp., assembly GCA_020441135.1. Taxonomy (GTDB): domain Bacteria; phylum Pseudomonadota; class Alphaproteobacteria; order Rhodobacterales; family Rhodobacteraceae; genus Seohaeicola_A. The sequence goes on along the minus strand of JAGRMS010000275.1, from coordinate 3,854 downwards.
CATAGGCCGCCGGAATACCCAGGCTTCGCAGGCCCGCGATCATGATCTGGCTGAAGTCCTGGCAGACCCCGTGACGGGCGGCGAAGCTGTCGGCGATGGGTGTGTCGACCGTGGTAGCGCGCGAATCGAACGTCATCGCGCCGTGCAGCGCCTCGCCCAGCATCCGCACCGCCTCGCGCACCGATCCCGCGCCCGCGACCGCCTGGGCGGCAAAGGCGGAAATCTCTGCCACCATCGGCGCCCGGCGCGACGGTGGCAGGAAGTGGTGCGGCGACTGCGCGTCGAGACCGCGCACCGCCGCCACCTCGCCCGCCAGCGCCGAAAGCGGCACCGATTGATCGAATCCGGGCTCGCGCGGCAGCCGCTCTACCTCGGCGTCGAGATCGAAGCGCACCTTGGTCAGCCCCGCCGGAAGCGCGATCTCGACCACCTCCAGCCCGAAGAAGTCGGTGAACTGCCGCCGCTCCGCCGGGTCCGGCGACACCGTGACCGCCGCCCGCAGGACGTTCTGCACCCCCGGAAGGCTTGCCGGCGTGATCCGCAACAGCTGCCGCCCCGCCCCCGAGGGCGGGTTGAAGGCATAGCGGATCGACATGGAGAGCTGGTAGCGCATCACCGCAGATATGCTTCGGTCAGCAGGTCGGACAAGGCACCGACCTGCTCGCGGAACCGCTTGAAATCGGCGGGCGTCAGCGCCTGCGGGTCGGCGGTGGCCAGGTCGGCGTGCAGGCGCAGCACCGCGCGGGCCAGGGGCGACAGCGAGCCCTGTTCGTTCGCCGAAGGCAGCGCGTCGATCTGTTCGCGCAACCCGTCCACCTGGTGCCGCAGCGAGCGCGGGTTCAGCGCATCGAGCGCCAGCAGGTCGATCACCGTTACCGGCGCGGCGGCGATGCTGAAGCGGCGGCGGTGGGTCAGGACGCTGTCGCCGACCTCGATCAGCAGGTCGAGCGCGCCGGGCGGCATGCCTGGATCGGTCAGCACCTGCAACAGCCGCGCCATCTGCGAGGCGCGCTCTTGCAGCCGCCCGATGGTCAGGAAGCGCCAGCCGGCGAAGCGATACATGTTCTCGTGGACGAGGCCCGAGATGCCCGCCAGCTTGCGCAGCAGCGCCGACAGCGCCCGCGCCGCATCGTCGCCGGGTTTCACCTTCAGCGCCATCCGCCGCGCGGTCTTGTCGATATCCACCAGCGCCGACCAGGCGTCGGGCGAGAACCGGTCGCGCACGCGGCCGGCGCTGTTCAGCGCGCTGGCAATGGTGTCGAGCAGCCCCTGCGGGATGCCGCTGTGCAGGTCCACGCCCATTCCGGTGAAGAGCGTCCCCATCGCTGCAAGCAGCGGCTCGGCGGCGGCATTGGCCTCGGCCCGGCGCACATGGGCGGCGCGCAGCAGGCGCACCATCGCCTCGGTTCTTTCGACGTAGCGGCCAAGCCAGAACAGGTTGTCGGCCGACCGCGACGGCAAGGCCCCCGGCGCGGCGCGACGAAAGCGGACGCTATCCGACACCGACAGAGTCGGCGTTTCGACCGGGGCGCGGCTGACCACCCAGACGTCCGCCGCGCTGCCGCCGCGTTGCATGGCGATGGCAGAGGGATCGGGGCTGGAGCCGATGCGGGCGAAGCCTCCCGGCAGGGCGATCCAGCCCTGCGGCGTGCGGGCGAGGAAGACGCGCAGCGACATCGGGCGGGCGACGAACTGGCCGCCGACGATGGTTGGCGTGGTGGACAGCGTCACCGCCTCCTGCGCCACCAGCCCGCCGCCGTCGCGCGCCAGCCGGTCGGCCAGCGTATCGGGCAGCGAGGCGCCCGCCGGTTCGGGGATCGGGCCGGCGGAGTCGAACGGCATCCCCGTCGCAAAGGCCGGGCTGAGGATCATCCGCTCGGGCGTGGCCAGAACCTCGGCCCGCGCCGCCGGGTCGCCGCACCACCAGGTCGCGATGTTGTTCATCCGCAGCGGCTGGCCGGTCAGGTGGCGGCAGAGCTTGGGCAGGAAGGCCATCAACGCCCGCGTTTCCAGCACGCCCGACCCCAGCGCGTTCACCATGTCGAAGCCGCCCGCCCGCAGCGCCGACAGAAGGCCCGGCGTGCCAAGGCGGCTCGACCGTTCCAGCTCCAGCGGATCGGCATAAGACGCGTCCAGCCGCCGCCACAGCACCTCGACCGGGCGCAGGCCCGAGACGGTGCGCAGCATCAGGCGGCCATCGGTGACGGTCAGATCCTCGCCCTGCACCAGGTTGAAGCCGAGGTAGCGGGCGATATAGGCGTGTTCGAAATAGGTGTCGTTCAGCGGCCCCGGCGTCAGGATCGCCACCCGGCTGTCGTTGTCGTGGCGACTGGCGATCAGCGCATCGCGGAAGTCGCGGAAGAAACCCGCCAGGCGATGCACATGCTCCTTGGCGTAATGTTCGGCGAAGGCGCGGGCGATGGCGACGCGGTTCTCGAGCGCATAGCCCGCGCCCGAGGGTGCCTGCGCCCGGTCCGCGAGCACCCACCAGCGCCCGTCCGGGCCGCGGCCCAGCTCGAACGCCAGGAAGTGCAGGTATTTGCCCGAGCGCGGCGACACGCCGACCATCGGGCGCAGCCACTCCGGATTGGCCGCGACCAGTTCGGCGGGCAGACGCCCCGCCGCCACCAGCGCGTTCGGGCCGTAGAGGTCGGCCATCACCATTTCCAGCAGGTCCGCCCGCTGCACCAGCGCCTGGGTGATCTCGGTCCAATCGTCCTCGCCGATCAGCACCGGCACATGGCTCAGCGGCCAAGGACGCTCGACCGACTGGCCGCCGCCGTACTGGCGGAAGAACACGCCGCTATCCAGCAGATACTGGTCGGCGCGGCCCATGTGGTGGGCGAGGTCGTCCGCGGACAGCCCCGCCAGGTGCGCCGCCAGTCCCGTCCAGAGCGGACGGACGTTGCCCTGCGCGTCAAGGTATTCGTCCTGCACCCCCGGCGGAGGCTGGTAGCCGGGCAGAACCCCCTGAACGGGCGCAAGATCCTGGTCCATCCGCCTTCACACCCCGAGATGCCGCCGCAGGTCCAGCGTCATCGGAAACTCGCGGTTGACCCGCTCGGGCACGACAGCATGGCTGGTCCCGGGACGATACCCGTGCGGTTCGAACCGCGCAAGGCGGCGGGCCTCGGCCTCGTTGTTGTTGACCGGGAAGGTTTCGTAGTTGCGCCCGCCCGGGTGGGCGACGTGATAGACGCAGCCGCCGATGGGCCGCCCCGACCAGGTGTCGAAGATGTCGAAGGTCAGCGGCGCATCGACCGGCACCACCGGGTGCATCGCCGAGGCCGCCTGCCAGGCCTTGTAGCGCACGCCCGCCACCGCTTCGCCCCCGCCGATATCGCGCAGCGGCACCCGGCGTCCGTTGCAGAGAACGTCGTAGCGCCCCGGTTCCGCCGCGCTCAGCTTGACCTGCAGGCGTTCGGTGGAGCTGTCGGTATAACGCACGGTGCCCCCGATGGCCCCGGTCTCGCCCAGCACATGCCAGGGCTCGAGCGCCTGCCGGAGCTCCAGCCTGGTTCCCTCGGCCTCGACCTCGCCGCAGAAGGGGAAGCGGAACTCTCCTTGGGCGACGAACCATTCCTCCTGCATCGGGAAACCGTGCTGGCGGAGGTCTTGCAGAACGTCGCGGAAATCCTCCCAGACATAGTGCTGCAACATGAAGCGATCGTGCAGCGCGGTGCCCCAGCGGGTCAGGTCGCCTTGCAGCGGGGTCTTCCAGAACCGCGCGATGAGCGCCCGCAGCAGCAGTTGCTGCGCGAGGCTCATGCGCGCGTCGGGGGGCATCTCGAAGCCACGGAATTCCACCAGGCCCAGCCGCCCGGTCGGGCCATCGGGCGAATAGAGCTTGTCGA
>JAGRMS010000274.1 GCA_020441135.1 Pseudooceanicola sp. | reverse complement strand
TTCCTCTCCAAGATCATGTACGGCGAGGACCGGCTGACAAAGCCGTTGCTGCGGATGAAGAACGGCAAGTTCGACAAGAGCGGCGACTTCGCGCCGATCTCGTGGGACGACGCGTTCAAGATCATGGCCGAGAAGTGGAAAGCGACGCTGAAGGAGCATGGCCCGACTGCGGTCGGCATGTTCGGTTCGGGCCAGTGGACGGTCTGGGAGGGCTATGCCGCCTCCAAGCTGATGAAGGCCGGCTTCCGGTCGAACAACATCGATCCCAACGCGCGGCACTGCATGGCCAGTGCCGTGGTCGGCTTCATGCGCGCCTTCGGCATCGACGAGCCAATGGGCTGTTACGACGACTTCGAGCACGCGGACACATTCGTGCTGTGGGGCTCGAACATGGCCGAGATGCACCCGATCCTGTGGTCGCGGCTGACCGATACGCGCCTGACCAAGCCCGGCGCCGAAGTGCATGTGCTTTCGACCTTCGAGCACCGCAGCTTCGAGCTGGCCGACAACGGCATGGTGTTCAGGCCGCAAACCGATCTGGCGATCCTCAACTACATCGCCAACTACATCATCCAGCATGACGCCGTGAACCGGGACTTCATGGAGAAGCACGTCAACATTACCAAGACCGATACCGACATCGGCTACGGGCTGCGCGACAACGATCCCCGGCAGGAGGCCGCCGCGAACCCCAATTCGGGCAAGCTGTCCCCCATCGACTTCGACGAATACGCCAAGGCGGTCGCGCCCTACACGGCCGAGTATGTGTCCGAGCTGTCCGGCGTGCCGGTGCATCAGCTCGAGAAGCTGGCGCAGCAATATGCCGATCCGAACCGCAAGGTGATGTCGCTCTGGACCATGGGGTTCAACCAGCATACGCGCGGCAGCTGGGCGAACGGGTCGGTCTACAACATTCACCTTCTGACCGGAAAGATCTCGGAGCCGGGCAACTCGCCCTTCTCGCTGACCGGGCAGCCCTCGGCCTGCGGCACGGCGCGCGAAGTAGGCACCTTCGCACACCGGCTTCCCGCCGACCTGGTGGTGATGAACCCCGAGCATCGCGCCCATGCGGAAGAGATCTGGCACCTTCCCGAAGGCACGATTCCCGAAAAGCCGGGTCTGCACGCGGTGGCGCAGAATCGCGCGCTGAAGGACGGCACGCTCAACGCCTACTGGGTGCAGTGCAACAACAACATGCAGGCCGCCGCCAACATGAACGTCGAGGGTTATCCGGGCTACCGCAACCCCGAGAACTTCATCACCGTGTCGGATCCCTATCCGACCGTCACCGCAATGAGCGCCGACCTGATCCTGCCCACGGCGATGTGGGTGGAGAAGGAAGGCGCCTACGGCAACGCCGAAAGGCGCACGCAGTTCTGGCGCCAGCAAGTCATGGCGCCGGGCGAGGCCAAGTCGGACCTGTGGCAGCTGATGGAGTTTGCCAAGCGTTTCACGGTCGAGGAAGCCTGGGGCGAGGAGCTGATCGCCAAGAAGCCCGAGCTGGCGGGCAAGACGCTGTACGAGGTTCTGTACGAGAACGGCAACGTGAACAGGTTCCCGCTGAGCGAGACCGCCGAGGGCTTCGACAACGTCGAGGCGCAGCACTTCGGCTTTTACGTCCAGAAGGGCCTGTTCGAGGAATACGCGTCCTTCGGGCGCGGGCACGGCCACGACCTCGCCCCCTTCGATGCCTACCACCAGGCGCGCGGCCTGCGCTGGCCGGTGGTCGACGGCAAGGAAACGCTCTACCGGTTCCGCGAGGGCTATGACCCCTATGTGACCGACGGGGCGGATATCGAGTTCTACGGCCATGGCGACGGCAAGGCGAAGATCATCTTCGCGCCCTACGAGGCCGCCGCCGAGGAGCCGGACGCGGAATACGATCTCTGGCTGTCGACGGGCCGGGTGCTGGAGCACTGGCATTCCGGCTCGATGACGCGGCGTGTGCCCGAGTTGCACCGCGCCTTCCCCTCGGCGGTGGTCTTCATGCATCCCGACGATGCGTCGGACCGCGGGCTGAAGCGCGGGCAGGAGATCGTGATCTCGACCCGCCGGGGCGAGATGCTGAGCCGTGTCGAGACCCGCGGACGCAACAAGCCGCCGCGCGGGCTGGTCTTTGTGCCGTGGTTCGACGAGGGACAACTGATCAACAAGCTGACGCTTGATGCGACCTGCCCGCTGTCGAAGGAGACGGACTTCAAGAAATGCGCCTGCAAGGTCGAACGGGCCTGAACTGACGCTTTCGACGGGCGCCCGGCAGGATCGGGCGCTCCCCGAATGCAAGAAACGGAAGCCGGGCATGTCCCTCGCCACCTCTCCCCTGTCCCCCCAGCGCCGACGGTTCCTGACCGATGGTGCGCGCATGGCGGGCGGATGCCTGATGGCGGGAAGTGGCCTGACCTGGCTGGCGCAGGACGCGCGCGCGCTTCCCGCCAATGCCCTGCGACCGCCGGGCGCCCTTGGCGAGGATGTCTTTCTCGCCGCCTGCATCCGCTGCGGGCTCTGCGTGCGCGATTGCCCCTATGACACGCTGTCCCTGGCAAGGCTCGGCGCGGATGGGCCCGCCACCGGCACGCCCTTCTTCACGGCGCGCGACGTGCCTTGCGAGATGTGCGACGACATCCCCTGCGTCGCCGCCTGCCCGACAGGTGCCCTGGACCAGGGGCTCGCCAGCATCAACGAAGCCCGGATGGGCACCGCGGTGCTGGTCGACCAGGAGAACTGTCTCAATTTCCTGGGGCTGCGTTGCGACGTCTGCTACCGGGTCTGTCCGGTGATCGACGAGGCGATCACGCTGGAGTTGTCGCACAACAACCGCTCGGGCCATCATGCCATCTTCGCGCCGACCGTTCACGCCGACCGTTGTACCGGCTGCGGCAAGTGCGAACAGGCTTGCGTGCTGCCCGAAGCGGCCATCAAGGTTCTGCCGGTTCGGCTTGCCCGTGGCGCGTCGGCCGAACACTACCGCAAGGGCTGGGAGGAAATGCAGGAGAACGGCGGTCCGTTGGTCGATGGCATCATCGACCTGCCCGACCGCCTGCCGGGCCCCGGCACCGACAATCTCGCCGCGCCGGGCGGGTTCGAGCCTACCTTCAAATTGCCGGGAGCCGGGCAATGAAGCCCACGACCGCAGCCCCGATCGGGCGAGAGGCCATCGAGGCCAGGGGCTGGCTCGCCGCGCATCGGTTCCTGATCCTGCGCCGGCTGTCCCAGGTCTTTTTCCTGGCGCTGTTCCTGGTCGGCCCCATGCTTGGCTGGCGGTTGGTTGATGGCACCCTTGCGGGCTCGCGCACGCTGGGCGTGCTGCCCCTCACCGACCCCTTCGTCGCGCTGCAAGGCATCGTGGCCGGGCACTGGCCCGAAGCGGCGGCGCTGTCCGGCGCGCTGATCGTGCTTGCGGTCTATGCGCTGATCGGCGGGCGGGTCTATTGTTCGTGGGTTTGCCCGATCAACCCGGTCACGGATGCCGCGCATTGGCTGCACGACCGCTTCGGCCTGCAGAAGGGCTGGCAGCCCAGGCGCCACACGCGGCTGTGGCTGCTTGGCACGGTACTGGTCGTCTCGGCCCTGACCGGCACGATCGCCTGGGAGATCGTCAACCCGATCACGATGATGCACCGGGCGATCGTCTTCGGCGCGGGGTTTGCCTGGGCCCTGGTGCTGCTGGTGTTCGTCTTCGACCTAGCGGTGTCGCGCCGGGGGTGGTGCGGGCATCTTTGTCCGGTCGGTGCCTTCTACGGGATCCTTGGCCGCAAGAGCCTGCTGCGGGTGACAGCCGCGCGGCGCGCGGCCTGCGACGACTGCATGGACTGCTTTGCCGTCTGCCCCGAGAACCACGTCATCGCCCCCGCCCTGCGCGGCAAGGACGGCGCCACGCCGCTGATCCTGTCGCCCGACTGCACCAATTGCGGACGCTGCATCGACGTCTGCTCGGTCGATGTCTTTGCCTTCACCCATCGTTTCGACAATCACGTCGAGGCGACACCGAATCCGCCGCCCGCAAGGGCTGGCACCAGAGCCGCCTGAACGGGACAGGGAGGAACGAGATGAAATTTTTGGTCAATGTGTCGATTGCCGCAGTTGCGATCACGCTGGTGACGGGCGGCCTGGTGCTAGCACAGCAGTCCGGTTCGCTTGCGACCCTCCGGGGCACGGACATCGTCGTGGAATCCACGCCGCCCACCTTCGCCGGCATCGAGGAGGGCCGCCAGGTGCGCAATTATCGCCAGCAGCCGCCGATCATCCCGCACAATATCGGCAACTACCAGATCGACCTGCGCACCAACCAATGCCTGAGCTGTCACGACTGGACGAATGCGGGCGATCGCGGGGCGCCGACCCTGTCGATGACACATTACCTCGACCGCAACGGCACGCAGCTCGACACCGTTGCGGGCACGCGCTGGTTCTGCAACCAGTGCCATGTGCCGCAAGCCGATATCCCTGCACTGGTGGGCAACGATTTCCGCCCCTCCAGCAATTCCAACTGATCGGGCGAAGGGGAGACAAGACATGGCGGAAAACGACAACGCCTCGCCTCGCCGTGGCTTCCTGCGCCGCATATGGGACGGGTTCTGGAGCCCGACCGGCGTTCTCAGCACGGGCTTCCTGCTGATCGCCGGCTTTCTGGGCGGGATCCTGTTCTGGGGCGGCTTTCACTGGTCGCTGGAGCTGACCAACACCGAGGAATTCTGCACCTCCTGCCACACCATGGAAACCAATCTCGGCGAATACCGCGAGACGATCCATTACAACAACCATTCCGGGGTGCGGGCGATCTGTTCGGATTGCCATGTGCCGCATGAATGGCAATACAAGATGAAGGCCAAGATCATGGCCGTGAAGGACGTCTATCACGAGGTCTTGGGCACGATCTCGACCCCCGAACTCTACGAGGAGCGGCGGCTCGAGATGGCCTCGGCCGTCTGGCGCAAGATGAAGGCCAGCGACTCGCGCGAATGTCGCAACTGCCACGCCTTCGAATACATGGACTTCACGTTGCAGGAGACGCGGGCGGCAGAGAACCATCAGAAGGCCATCGACCAGGGAATGACCTGCATCGACTGCCACCAGGGCATCGCGCACGACCTGGCGCCGGGATACCTCGAGGAATACCGGCACGTCGTCGAATCCCTGGCGAGCGCATCGGGCATCGAAACCGGCACCACCGCCCTGGCCGAGGTCCGCGCCTATCTCGGGGAGCGGACGGAATGACCCGCGGTGACGGAAGTGACCGCTCTGCCGAAACCAGAGCGAAGGAGGCTTGCTGAATGCTCGGGATACTCGACCTGTTGGGCACCATTGGCGGCAGTATCCTCGGCTTGCCGGGGATCCTTGGCATGGCGCTGGGCATGGCAACGCGAAATTGGGCGCTGGCCGCAGGGCTTGGCGCCGCAATCGGGCTGCTGACACCGATCCTGTTGGGCGGTTCGCATTCGACCCACGTCCCGATCACGACAATCGAATATGTCGTGTCTGTCCTGATCGGGACAATTGCCGGACTTGTCGGTTGTGCCGTCCGTCGCAAGGGGGCAACCGTCTAGCCTGCCAGCCCGCGTCCGAGTGGCGCTATTCAACCTCGCTGAAGCGTGCCAGGTCCGCGACGTCCCGGATCTGGACGGTGTTTCCAAGAACCTCGACCCCACGGACCTTCAATCTCGCGAAGGCGCGCGACAGGCTCTCCGGGTTCATCCCGAGGCGGCCGGCAATCAGCGACTTGTCATGCGGTAACTCGACCTCGCAACGCTCGGTCTGTCCGCTGGTCAGCGACAGGAGAAACTGCGCGACCCGCTGCGACCCGTTGCGGGCCTTGAGCGATTCCACCTGGCCGACCAGTGCGCGAAGGTGGAAGAGCGTGCTGGACAGCACGGCAAGGCAGACTTCCGGCTGCCTGCGCATGATCTCGACGACATGACTGGCCGGGATCGCCATCAACTCGCATCGCGTGACTGCTTCGGCTGAAACCGGGTACACGTCCTCGCGCAGGGCCGCGGCATCGCCGAAGGATTGTTCGCGCGTGAACACCCCCACCACCGCTTCGGTGCCGCCCGCCGTCAACGTGAAGAGCTTCGCCCAGCCATCCAGCACGACGTGGATGGCGCGCGCCGGTTCCCCGGCACCAAAGATTCGCTCTCCCCGCTGGAAAACCTTGATCTCCGCGCAGGACAGGATCTCGTCCGCGACACCCGCGGGGCAGTTGCGCAACAACAGCGTTCGCCGGGCAATGGCTCCATGGTCGGCATTCAAATGTCGCTCTCCCTGTCCCTTGCGATCAATGCCCGCGTGGCCGCGATTGATCGCCATACCTGTTCGGACCATCATGCAGGTGCGCGGACCCGCTTCACAAGCCGCGCCGACGGCATTTGAACCGGTTACTGCATTGGTCCAGGGCAAACAGTCCAGATGCAAGGCGCTTTGGTCATCGCTTCTCCGGCCTGTGTCGGCTTGTTCCCCGCTCCGGTTAATCGTATATCGACGATATGCGAAATCGAATCCGATTGAGTGGCGCCATCATGGCTCGCGACGGCGACAGGCTTGCCCGCCTTGCAAAGGCGCTTGCCCATCCGGCCCGCATTCGCATCGTGACCCTGTTGCAGGCAACACCGGGCTGCATTGGCGGCGACATCGTCGAGGCCGTCGGGCTGGCGCAGTCCACCGTCTCGGAGCACCTGCGCATCCTGAAGGCCGCGGGGGTCATCACCGGCGAGATCGACGGCCCCCGCATCTGCTACGCGCTGTCGCCGGAAGCACTTGAGCCACTTTCCGGGTTCATTGCTGCCCTGACACCGCCGCCCGAGGGCGCGTGCTGTGTTCCGACGGCCAAGGTGAACGAATGAGCCTCTTCGAACGCTGGCTGACGCTCTGGGTGGCGCTTTGCATTCTGTCGGGCGTGCTGCTTGGCAACCTCCTGCCCGGTCTTTTCGCCACATTGGCCGCGCTCGAGTATGCCTCGGTCAACCTGGTGGTGGCGGTGCTGATCTGGGCAATGGTCTATCCGATGATGATCGCCATCGACTTCGGCTCGCTGAAGGACGCAGGCCGACGCCCAAAGGGGCTGATCGTCACCCTGGTGGTGAACTGGCTGGTCAAGCCCTTCACCATGGCGGCGCTCGGCGTGCTGTTCTTCCAACACGTCTTTGCCGGGTTCATCGACCCCGCACGCGCGCCGGAATACATCGCCGGGCTGATCCTGCTTGGCGCGGCGCCCTGTACGGCGATGGTCTTTGTCTGGTCGCAACTGACGCGCGGAGACCCGAACTATACTCTCGTGCAGGTTGCCGTGAACGACCTGATCATGGTCGTCGCATTTGCGCCCATCGTCGCTTTCCTGCTGGGCGTTACCGAGATTTCCGTGCCCTGGAGCACGCTGATCCTGTCCGTGGTGCTTTACGTCGTGATCCCGCTGATCGCAGGCACGCTGACCCGGCGGGCGCTGATGGCGAAGGGAGGCGATGCCGCAGTCACCGGCTTCACGTCGCGGATCAAGCCGGTCTCCGTCATGGGGCTCCTGCTGACTGTGGTGCTGCTCTTCGGGTTTCAGGGCAAGGTGATCCTGGCGCAACCGCTGCTCATCGCCATGATCGCGGTCCCGATCCTGATCCAGTCCTACGGCATCTTCGCGCTGGCCTATGGCTGGGCCTGGGCCTGGCGGCTGCCGCATCGGGTGGCCGCACCCTGTGCCCTGATCGGGACGTCGAACTTCTTCGAACTGGCGGTGGCGGTGGCCATCGGGCTGTTCGGCCTGAACTCGGGCGCGGCGCTGGCGACGGTGGTGGGCGTGCTGGTCGAAGTGCCCGTCATGCTGTCGCTGGTTGCCTTTGCAAACCGGACGCGGGGGCGATTCAGCGGCTGACGTCGCGCGCCTTTCGGGCCAGTGTGCGCGATCCGAAGCGTCACAAAACCTTCACTGGTTTACCGTGAACAATTCCGGTATTCCGGAATCATGGAAAAGATACGCGCCGCCTCGGCTTTCGCCACTCTCGGTCATCCCGACCGCCTTGCCGTTTTCCGGCTGCTGATGCGCTTTGCGCCGCGCGGGGTGCGTCCGACCGAGATCGCCGAGGCGCTGGCTCTGAAACCGAACACGCTGTCGCATCACCTGTCGGACCTGACATCTGCGGGGCTGGCGCAGGTCGAGCGCGATGGAAGGTCGCTGTTCTATTCCGCGAACCTCGACACGACCGAAGACCTGCTCGCCTACCTGGCGCTCGACATCGGACGGGCGCGGCCCGAACTGCTTTCGCCGCTTGCATCGCTTGCCAAGGAGATCCCCGTGACGGGAGAAAAGACCTGGAACGTCCTGTTCATCTGCTCCGGCAACTCTGCCCGTTCGATCTTTGCCGAGGCGCTGCTGCGCGACCTCGGCAAGGGCAAGTTCCGGGCCTTTTCCGCCGGGGTGCGGCCGGGCACGGCGCTGAACCCCTTTGCGCTGGAGGTTCTGGAACGCAACCGGCACGAGGTTGCCGGCCTGCGCTCCAAGCATCTTTCCGCGTTCCAGGCGACGGATGCGCCGGTGATGGATTTCGTCTTCACCGTCTGCGACACGGCGGCCGCCGAGGAATGCCCGCCCTGGCCCGGCCAGCCGATCACCGGCCACTGGGGCCTGCCGGACCCGGTCAAGGCGACCGGAACCGAGGCGGAACGCGCGCTGGTCTTCGCCCAGACCTACGGCGCGCTGCGCCGCCGGATCGCGGCCTTCGCCGAACTGCCGGTTGCCAGCCTCGACCGGCTGTCGCTGCAATGCCGTGTCGACGCCATCGGTACCAGCGCCCTGGACGAGGATTGAACCCATGCCGCGCATTGCCATCAACGGCCTTGGCCGGATCGGGAAACTCGTCCTGCGCGGCCTGGTCGATTCCGGTTGCGGCGGCGAGATCGTGCTGCTGAACGATCCCGTCGGAGATGCCGAACAGCACGCGCTGCTGATGGCGTTCGACTCGGTTCATGGCCGCTGGCGGACGCCCATCGCGGCGGGAGACGGGACGCTGGCGATCAATGGCCAGGGCATCCGCCTGACCCACGAGAAGACCATCGAGGCGCTGCCGCTGGCCGCGCTGGGCGTCGATCTGGTGGTGGACTGCACCGGCGTTTTCAAGACTGCCGCGAAGGTGGCGCCCTATTACACCGCCGGGGTAAAGACGGTTGTCGTCAGCGCTCCGGTCAAGGACGGCGGCGCGCTGAACATCGTCTGCGGGGTGAACCAACACCTTTATGACGGCACGCAGAACCTTGTCACCGCCGCGTCCTGCACGACGAACTGCCTCGCGCCGGTGGTGAAGGTGATCCACGAAAGCCTTGGCATCCGCCACGGCTCGATCACGACGATCCATGACGTGACGAACACGCAGACCATCGTGGATCGCCCCGCCAAGGACATGCGCCGCGCCCGCTCGGCCCTGATGAACCTGATCCCGACGACCACGGGCAGCGCCACCGCGATCACGCTGATCTACCCCGAGCTGAAGGGCCGGCTGAACGGCCATGCCGTGCGCGTGCCGCTGCTGAACGCCTCGATCACCGACTGCGTCTTCGAGGTGGAGCGGGCAACAACCGTGGAAGAGGTGAACGCCCTGTTCGCCGCCGCCGCCAAGGGGCCGCTGAAAGGCATCCTCGGCTTCGAGACGCGCCCGCTGGTCTCTTGCGACTACACCAACGACCCACGCTCCTCGATTGTCGACGGACCCTGCACGATGGTGGTCAACGGCACCCAGGTGAAGGTCTACGCCTGGTACGACAACGAATGGGGGTATGCCTGCCGCCTGGGCGACATCACGCGGATGGTCGCGGGGGCGATATGACCGCCGCCGCCGCCCCGAACCCGATCCGGGCCTATGCCGCGGTGACGGCGGCCTACTGGGCCTTCATGCTGTCGGACGGCGCGCTCAGGATGCTGGTGCTGCTGCACTTCAACGCGCTGGGCTTCACCCCGGTCCAACTGGCCTGGCTGTTCCTGCTCTACGAGGCGGCGGGTATCGTCACCAATCTCGCCGCCGGCTGGCTGGCTGCACGCTTCGGGCTGGCGGCGACACTCTACGGCGGGCTGGTCTTGCAGATCGGCGCGCTGGCGGCGCTGGCGCAGCTCGATCCGGCATGGCCGGTGGCGGCCTCGGTCGTCTTCGTGATGGCGGTGCAGGGGGTGTCGGGGGTGGCCAAGGATCTGGCCAAGATGTCGTCCAAGTCCGCGGTCAAGCTGCTGGCGCCGTCCGAAGCGGGCGGGCTGTTCCGCTGGGTGGCGGCGCTGACCGGGTCGAAGAATGCCGTGAAGGGATTCGGCTTCTTCCTTGGCGCGGCCCTGCTTGGACTGGCCGGGTTCTGGGCCGCCGTCTGGGGTATGGCCGCGGTGCTGACGGTGATCCTGCTAGCCGCCGTCCTGTTCCTGCCCGCCGGACTGCCGGGACGGATGACGTCCTCCGAAAGCTGGGGCGGCTGGCGCTCGAAGGATGCCCGCGTCAACCGCCTGTCGCTGGCCCGGTTCTTCCTGTTCGGCGCGCGTGATGTGTGGTTCGTGGTCGGCATCCCGGTCTACTTCCAGGCGGTCCTGTCCGACGGCACGGCGGAGGGCCGGCGCGAGGCGTTCTTTCTCGTCGGCGGCTTCATGGCGCTCTGGATCGTCGCCTATGGCGTGGTGCAGGGGTTTGCTCCCCGGCTGCTTGGCGCGAAGCGTCAGCCCGAGGCAGAGATCGCGCGCAGGGCGATCCGGTGGGCCGGTCTGCTGGTCCCGGTGCCGTTCGTTCTCGCCGCTGCCGCATGGTTCGCCGGGGAACCGTCGCCGTGGCTGACGGTCACTCTGGTTGCGGGACTGCTGGTCTTCGGGTTCGTCTTCGCGATCAACTCTTCGGTCCATTCCTACCTGATCCTCGCCTTTGGCGCGGCCGAGCGGATCACCCGCGACGTCGGCTTCTACTACATGGCGAATGCGGCCGGTCGGCTGGTCGGCACCTTGCTGTCGGGCCTCAGCTTCCAGCTTGGGGGTCTGCCGCTCTGCCTTGCCACCGCCGGCCTCATGGCGCTCGCCAGCTGGCTCGCCGCTGGCAGGCTCGGGCGCGCCTGATCACGAAAAGCGCCAGCGCGGCCATGACGCCCGGAAAGGGCCCGCGGCAAGGTTTCCCTGGCGACGGTGAGGATGCCATTGCCAGCGCCGGGGCTTCCGGCAGTTGCATGGTTGGACAGGCGATGCCTGGGCCCCGACGGGCGCGGGCACGGGCACGGGCAAGCGCATCGCGCGGCCGCGTGTTCGATACAAGGGGCTACGAGTTATCCCGAACAAGGCGGAACCCGAGGTAATCGGGTGGCAATCCTGCGGCACAGCCTCCGGCACGGGCATCCCGGACAAAGTCGACGATGCCCGCCTGGTGACGCCCGCCCGCGATGCGGACGCCGCAATAGGGCTCACGCAGGGTTATCCTGCCGTCCTTGTCAATCTCGCCGTTTTCCATGCACCCGTCTGTCCATTCCCAGACATTGCCGCCCATATCTGCCAGGCCAAGACTGTTTTGCCCGAAACCGCCGCGCGGCCTGAGCGTCGGGCTGGAATTGCCACGCAGGAATACGCCGCGCCGGTATTGCGACAACATGCGTTCTCCGGGGTCGAGATCGGTTTCGTCCGGCGCCGCGTCGTTCTGACGTTCCGCCGCGGCGCGGAACCATTCCGGCGCGGTAGGAAGCCGCCAGGACTCGCCGGTCTTGTCGGAGAACCAGGCGGCGTAGGCCGTTGCGTCAATCCAGTTGACGTTGGTCTGGGCCATGTTGCCAGAGCCGGTTTCGGCATCGGCACAGGCACCTTCGGCCACACAGGCCGCGTATTCGCTGCGCGAGACCTGGTACTTCATGATTTCAAACGCACCGACCGGCGTATTTTGAAACGCCGGGGTTGCGGCCTTGCCATCGCGACTGAAGCTGCCAAACGGTCGATAGGTCGCTTCGCCGGACGGGATCTGCACGGTCTCGGGCCGTGTCGCGGGCGCGCCGTTCCACCTGGCCGGGACCGGAAGCCGTCCGGCCGTGCCGACCATCCAGACCGCGGCAGCGGCCGCGCAAACCGCGGTCAGCCCCGCGAGTCCAACAGCTCTCCTGGTAGCCCTCATTGCCGGACCTCCTCGCCAAAGGGGGGGCGGCCAGACTGTCCTGGCCGCCCCGGTTCGCACCCATTCGATACGGCCGCGACTTATGGCAGAGCCGTCTTCCCTTCGTGGGCGGCGTTATACTCGACGGGGGCTTGCACCTGTTCCATCAGGTCGTTGTTCCACTCGCCCTCGACGACGACGTGGGCCGTCGCGCCAAGGTTCACCGCCTCGATCAGGTTGTGGTTGACGTAGGCGTAGACCCCGGGCTGCCGGAACTCGTAGAGCGCCGCCCCGGCCGAACCGCCCCGGATGAACCAGGTCTCAAGATCGCGTTCCGGAGGGTTATTGAACTTGCCGGTTTCCCAGACGAGGTCGCCGTGTCCGCCGATCAGGTGCGGCCGGGTGTCCCGGTTCGCCTGGCTGTGGATGAAGAGCACCTTTTCGCCCTGCGCCGCGCGCAGCGCGTTGTCCCCGGTCAAAGCCCCGATCTTGCCGTTGAAGACGACATGGCTCGGGATCAGGCGGTTCATCACCGCAAGCGTGTCGGGATAGCTTTCGCCAACGTCCTCGTACCGCTTGAATTTGCCATCCTCGTCCCGGGGGACATAAAAGTCGTTTTCCCCGATGTAGAAGACACGGTCGTATCTCACCGGGTTGCCGTTGTGGTCGGTCAGGCCGTTGCGCGGCAGGACCATGACCGCGCCGGACATGCCACTGACGACGTGCCAGGGGATCATCGGGCCGCCCGGAGCGCAGTGATAGACGAAGGTTCCAGGACGCGTCGCCTTCCAGCGAAGCTTGGTCTTTTCGCCGGGGTTCACCAGCGTCAGCGAGCCGCCGCCGAGGGCGCCCGTGGACGCGTGAAAGTCGATGTTGTGCTGCATCAGGTTCTCGGGCGAGTTGTAGAGGGTCAGCTCGACGTAGTCGCCCTCGTGGACCACCATCAGCGGGCCGGGAATGGACCCGTTGAAGGTCATCGCCTGAAGATAGGCACCGTCACCGAGCTCGACTTCCTTCTCGACGATCTGCATCTCGAACTCGACGATGCGGGGTTCTCCTGGCGCTACCTGCTCGTGTTCATGAACGAAGGGCGGCCGGACGAGCCGACGCTTGATGCGCTTGAGGTTCGACAGATCGACCGGCGCAGCGTGCGAGGTTTCCATGATTTCCTCGGCCTTGGCGGCCTTGGTCAGAATGGGCAGCGCGGCGATGCCTGCGGCACCCATCAAGGCAACTCTTCTCGTCAGCATGACTTGTCCTTTCCGGTATGAATGCTGGTCGAGAAGAAATTACCGGGCAGGAACGCCCGACACTTTGCGCAAGTGCAAACTGATCGTCGTTTCCTCCACCATTGGCGCGTGAATTGCCCGGCGGAAACTCTGCCCGGATCGTTCTGGATTCCACCCCTGGCGCCAGTGGACGGGCACGATCCGATTCGGTGAAAGGGTGCGCGCGGAATACATGTTTCTCTCTCGCGGACAATCCGGCGGATTTGAAAACAGTCAACGAAATCGCCACCGTCCTTCAGGCGCCTGACCTGAAACAGGCCGGAAAAAGCGGTATTGCGCATGTATATTGGCAGATCACCTGTCGATTGCGCATTGGCGGGTGTTCGGTTGGCGGTATCCCGTTGCGGATCGGGGGCCGGTGCGTCCAGGCCGGACAGGCAATCGCGGCTGGCACAAGGCCCGGATGGTCCCAGGACGATTTTCCATTACCCTGTTCAGGAATTTGCAGGCGCCCCGCGGCCTTCGAACGCTTGTGCGGATAAGCGGCGCGCCGCACCGCGCCTTCCCGACGGCTGCGCTCGCCGTGGAGTCCGAACGCTCGCGAAACCACCTGACCAAGGTCATCCGCAAGCGAACCGGGGCCGGTTGATGGACGGCAGGACGCGGGGGCGGTGGGCGCTGCATCATTGACGGCGGTTGTCGCTTGCAGCCAGGCTGCGCGCTGCCGAAACCGGGTTCATCGGCTCTCAGGACCGATCGAACCTTGCCGTTGTTGCGCTTGCGCCGAAAGAACAGGCCGATCCCGCAGTCGGGGTTCCGCGCAAGGGCACGTTGGTATCCCTGGTTTCAGGCGTTCGAACCCGTCCGGTTTCGCGCGGCCGTCTTGGGACCGGCCTTCGGGCTCCACAGCCACGGGGCCACCTTTCCGAGAAAGATGCCGAATGCCAGCGTCCAGAGCAGGGCCGAAAGGTCGATCCCGTCGAACCCGCCCGCCGTTACGCCTGCGCCAGCCGCACGGGCCAGCGAGGCCGCGCAGATCGCAACAAAAGCCCCGGTCAGCGCCGCACCGGCAGCCAGCGGGCGCCCGGTATGGCCCATGGTCGCGCGCATCATGACGGCGAGGGTCATCCCAGCGACCCCGCCGATGCCGAAGACATGGGCGCTGACCGCCGGTCCGATCAGACCGGCAGAGACACCCGTGAGCGACGCGAAGCCGAGCGGAAGCATCAGGTAGGCGACGTGAAGCATCAGCAACAGGGGCGACCGCCAGGTGTCCTGCCCTCGCCAGCGGATCAGCCGGATGACGTGCAGGACGGCGGCCGCGCCGCCGGCAAGACCGGTTGCGGCATGAAGCGGGGCTATCGTCCAGCAGGCCAGCGCGGCGGCCCCGGTCAGGATGCAAAGGCCGTCGAATCGATTGAATGCCACCGGCAACCTTGTCGCGCCGCGCTGCACCAGCCAGTTGCGGGTGAAGCTGGGGATGATCCGGCCGCCGATCAGCATGATGAGAAAGATCAGCAACGCGATACCCAGACGCCGGCTGTGATCCGCGATTCCATTGGTGAGCGTCTCGGCGTGAAACAGCACGTTGGCGCCCCAGAGCAGCGTTACCGGCACCAGAACTTTCAGGTTCCTCCAGTTCTTCCCGGCGAGGATTTCGCGGGCGATCATTCCCGCGACGATCAGCAGAAAGGACTGGTCGATGACGGCGACGCCGATGGGGCCGACCGGGAGCAGGCCGGCCATGCCGATCCGTCCCCCGGCCCATACCGCCAGCAAGACCGCCAGCGGCCAGCCCCGCGTGGGCATCCGCCCCGTCCAGTTCGGAACCGCCGTAAAAAGAAACCCGGCGACCACGGCTGCCCCGTAGCCGAAAACCATCTCGTGGATGTGCCAGTCGATCGACGTGAAGGGGCTGAGGATGGCGACCTTGCCGCGCCAGACCAGCCACCAGACCGGCACCACCGAGAATGCGAAGAGTCCGGCAAACAGAAAGAAGGGGCGGAATCCGTAGCTGAAGAGCGCCGGTCCGGTGTAGGTGTCGCGCGGTTGCATCCGTAAACCCTTCAGGCATGGGACGGGCAGCACCGTCGGTGCCGCCCGCGAAAGTATTTGGAGACGGCTCTTGCCGCCATTTCATTTTACCTGGGCAAAGAGGTCGGCCATGCGGCCCTTGGCCTTGCCCTTCTGTGGGACCGCCGACGCCTTGTCGAGGTTCACGGCCTCGCCCACCTGGATCAGCGCGACCATCCCCATCGCGTAGTGCGGCGTACACTTGATACCGTAGAGACCCTCGGCGCTGACGGTCAGCTCGAACTCTTCGTTGAATTTCGTCTTGAAGCCCTCGACTCCGTCAGGAAGCATGCCGTCGATGTCCTCGACGTTGTGGCCCTTGTCCGTGGGGATGAACTTCACGACATCGCCGGGCTGGGCCTTCACAAAGGCCGGCTCGAACACCATTGCGCCGACCTCGCCCTTGTTCTGCATGTGTACCTCGAAGGTCTCGGCCCCGGCGACCCCGGCGGCGAGCGCAAGAGCGGCAGTCAGCATGAATTTCTTGAACATCGGAACATCCTTTCAATTGTCCGGTTGCGTTTGCTGGCCGGGGTATGCGTTAAGGAGCGGGACCAAACGTTGCTCTGAAACAAACTCCGGACACAAACGTGCCCAAGCTCGACCAAAGCCTGCTGAGCGGCCTGCCCCCATTTTCCCTTTTGCAGCCCCAGCAAATTCGCGAGATTCTCGATCACGCGGTTTCGCGCCGGTATGAAGAGGGGGCGACGATCTTCCGGGAAGGCCATGACGCCGACCGATTCTATCTGCTGCTCGATGGCTATCTGCGCGTGGTGCGGACGACCCCGGGCGGAGATCAGATCATCGTGCTGCATATTTCGCCGGGCCAGCTGTTCGGCATCGCCCCGGCCTTGCAGCGCGCGACCTATCCCGCGACCTCGATTGCGGCCGCAGAGTCGATCGCGCTGTCCTGGCCCGCGGGACTGTGGCCGGAATTCGTATCCAGCTACCCGGGCTTCGCCACCGAAAGCTACAAGACCCTTGGCCAGCGGCTGGGCCAGATTCAGGAGACGCTGACCGAGATGGCCACGCAAGCGGTCGAGAAACGGATCGCCTGCGCCTTGCTGCGCATGGCCAACCAGAGCGGCCGCAAGACGGCGGAGGGAATCGAGATCGCATTTCCCGTGACCCGTCAGAACATCTCGGAAATGACGGGCACCACGCTCCACACGGTCAGCCGCCTGCTGTCGGCCTGGCAGAAGGACGGTGTCGTCCAGTCGACCCGGAAACACATCGTCGTCACCGATCCGCACCGGCTTGTCATCCTGAGCGGCATCCAGAGCTGATTCCCCGGCCATCCGGCCCGGGCGCGGTGCCCCTGCCCTTATCGGCGATCAACCGGGCCAGTTCCTCGCGAAACGCATCTTCGTCCAGCTCGTATTCAAGGCACGCGTCCGTAATCGCGTGGAACGGAGCGATCGGGCACCCCGGGCAGAGCATTCGCCTTTCCAGGAAAGCGGACGCCGTTTCCGGCCAGGTTGCAAACAGCTCCGAGAGCGGGAGATCGGGATCGTCGAAGTCGGGCTTGCTCATGGCGGATCCTTTTTCATGCCCCCATGCTGCACGCGTCTTTCGGCCCGTTCTTTGCGTTTGCGCAACATGCGGACGCGCCTGACTACATAGACTCCGCGTATCCGAAACAATTTGTCGGGACCGCGACATGTCAGAACTTCTTACCAAATCGCGGGCCAGGAACGTGTTCTACGGGGGATCAATCTTCTTCGTCGTCGTGTTCGTGGCCCTGACGGCGCAGAGCCACCGCCACATCGTGGACACCGCCACGGCCGGAATGCCCCTCACCGACGAAGTCCGGCTGGGCAAGCACGTCTGGGAACGCAACGCGTGCATCAACTGCCACACGCTGCACGGCGAGGGCGCCTACTTCGCGCCGGAGGTTGGCAACGTGATGACCCGCTGGGGTGTCGCGGACGACCCGGAGGCCGCCTACGAGATGCTGGACGCCTGGATGCAGGCGCAGCCCTCGGGCATCGAGGGCCGCCGCCAGATGCCGCATTTCGAGATCACCCCGGAGGAGATGCGCGGCCTCGCCGAATTTCTCCGCTGGGCCGATCAGACCGATACCCAGAACTGGCCGCCCAACGACGCCGGCTGACCCAGCGACAGGAGAACAATCATGAAATACCAATCCCAGAAGGTCGCCTACGCCTACTTCCTCGTCGCCATGGCGCTGTTCGGCATCCAGGTGCTTGGCGGGCTTCTCGCCGGCTGGATCTATGTGTCTCCGAACACGCTGAGCGAGATCCTGCCGTTCAACATCATCCGCATGATCCACACCAACGCGCTGATCGTCTGGCTGCTGCTGGGCTT
>JAGRMS010000273.1 GCA_020441135.1 Pseudooceanicola sp. | reverse complement strand
TGGTGATCGCCCAGTGCAAGGCCGGAGTCGTGGGCTCTTTCCCGGCGCTGAACGCGCGCGAGAAAGAGGGGGAACCGGTGGAACTGGAGCGGTGGCTGACGCGGATCACCGAGGAACTGGACCGGCACAACCAGGCCAACCCGGACAATCCTGCCGCGCCTTTCGCCGTGAACCAGATCGTACACCGGTCGAACGCGCGGCTGGAGCGAGACGTGGAGATCTGCGTGAAGCACAAGGTTCCGGTCTGGATCACTTCGCTTGGCGCGCAGGAATGGGTGAACGAGGCGGCGCATTCCTGCGGGGGGATCACCCTGCATGATGTCATCAACGACCGGTTCGCCCGCAAGGCCATCGAAAAGGGCGCCGACGGGCTGATCGCCGTGGCCGCCGGGGCCGGGGGCCATGCCGGCGCGCTGTCGCCCATGGCGCTGGTGCAGGAGATCCGCGAATGGTTCGACGGGCCGCTGGCCCTGTCGGGGGCCATCGCCAAGGGCGACTCGATCCTTGCCGCGCAGGCGATGGGGGCGGATTTCGCCTATGTCGGCTCGGCTTTCATCGCGACGGAAGAAGCGAATGCGGTGGCGAGCTACAAGCAGATGATCGCGGACAACGGGGCGAGCGACATCGTCTATTCCAACCTCTTCACCGGTGTCTGGGGCAACTACCTGAAGCCTTCGATTGCCGCCGCTGGTATGGACCCCGAGAACCTGGAGCGGTCGGACCCGTCCACCATGAACTTCGGACCGGACCGTCAGAAGCCGAAGAGCTGGAAGGAGATTTGGGGTTCGGGGCAAGGGATCGGCGCGGTGAAGGAGGTTGTTCCCGCCTCGGCCTTGGTCGAGCGGCTGGAGCGCGAATACCTTGCAGCCGTCGCGCGGCTCAACAAAGTGGCGGGTTCCCGCCGCTGACAAGGGCATGAAGGAACGCTTCGCGGACGGACACGTTTTCTCCCCGTGACTGCGGAGGCCAGGAGAGCCGCCGCAGACGGACTCGAGCACAGGAGAAAAACAATGTTCCGTACACTCGCGCTTGCGCTGGCAGGCACCACTTTCGCATCCGCAGCCTTGGCCGGTGGGCCGGTTGTCGTGACGAGTGACCCTGTTGTCGCCGTTCCCGCTCCGGTCGTGCCGGTGCAATCGTTCTGGGAAGGCGCCTATGTCGGTGGCCAGTTGGGCTATGCCTTCGGCGATTTCGACCTCGGCGGCAGTTTCGACGAGGACAGCGTGATCGGGGGCCTGACCGCAGGTTATCTGTTCAACCTCGGCAACGGCTGGTACCTCGGGCCGGAATTCCAGTATGACTGGGCCGACATGACGATCCGCGACCCCGGCACCGGCCAGACGGCGTCGTTTGACAAGATCGCACGGCTGAAGGTCGTGGCAGGCACCGAGGTGGGCAATGGCCTGCTTTATGGTTCGCTGGGGTACGCCTATGCCGACTTCAACGGCGTCGGCACCTTTTTCAACGGTAGCGCCAACAGCTATGTCGCGGGCCTCGGCTATGACTGGCGGGTCGGCGAGAACTGGACGTTAGGCGCGGAATACATGTTCCACTCGTTCGACAACGTCGGCAACGGAGGCGGCGACGTGGACTTCAACACCATCCACATGAAGGCCACCTACCGGTTCTGACCAATCGCGCGCCGGGGCGTTGACTTCGCCCCGGCGTTCCGCCAAGCCTGCGGCGCATAAGCAGGCAAAGTATCCCCGACATGAGTGACAACGGACAAGGCGACGGGACCAGCGTGGCCGCCGTTCGGCTGCTGGTGGCGATGAGTTTTGTCTCGTACGTCGGAACCTGGACCGAGCGGGTGGCGCTGGGCTGGCTGGCCTGGACGCTGACGGGATCGACCTTCTGGACCGGGTTCGTGTCAATGTCGGTGCTGCTGCCTTCTGCGCTGCTGGGGCCGGTGGTGGCGGTCTATGCCGAGCGCTGGGACGCGCGGCGGGCGATGATGGCGACGAATGCGGCCTTCATGGGCGTTTCGCTGCTGCTGTTCGGGCTCGTGGCGAGCGGGGCGATCACGCTGCCGCTGCTGGCGCTGTTGGCGCTGGCAATCGGCGTGATCGGCGCGGCGCTGCATCCGGTGCGGCTGACGCTGATCCCGGCAGTGGCGCCGCGGCACTACCTGTCGCGGGCGGTGGCGCTGTCGGCGATGTCGTTCAACGCCTCGCGGGTGGTGGGGCCGGCGGTGGCGGGGTTGCTGATCACGACCGTGGGGTTGAGCTGGACCTTTCTGGTCAATGCGCTGTCCTATCTTCCCTACATCGCGCTGCTGGCGCTGATCCCAATGCGCGCGCGCATCGCTCCGGCGGTCAAGTCGACACTGTGGCAGGGGCTGGCGGAGGGGCTGCAGCACGCATTGGCGCATCCGTTGATCCGGTGGAGCCTGTTCCTGGCCGCGACCAACAGCCTGCTGGTGCGGAGCATTGTCGAGAACATGCCTGCCGTTGTGGGCGGGTTGCTGGACGGCAATGCGCGCGACCTCAGCTGGATGACTTCGGCTGCGGGGCTTGGGTCGGTGTTGGCGGCCTTGTTGCTGGGGTGGCTGAAGCGGGACTCGGGCCAGATGCGGCGGATGCTGCGGCTGGTGCCGGTGGCGAGCGCCGCGCTTTGCCTGGCAATGAGCGCGGGGCTGCCGTTTGGCGGGCTGGTGGGCATCGCGGCGGGGCTGGGGTTCGTGGCGACCTTGGTCGGCATCGGCAGCCAGATCATCATCCAGATGGAGGTGGCGGATACCCACCGGGCGCGGGTGCTGACCTGGTGGAGTTCGGCCAGCTTCGGGGCGGTGTCGCTGGGGGCGCTGGCGACGGGGGCGATTGGCGATATCGCCGGGATGGGCGTGGCGATCTTCCTGTTGGGGCTTGTGGGCGCGGCGCTGGCGGCGGGGTTCGTGCTGCGGCGATAGTCAGTCGGAAAGGTCGGCGGCGCGGTTGCCCTGTTCCAGGTGGTCGGCCTGGGCGGCTTCGGGGAACAGCAGGCGCGCGATGCGGGCGGCCTCGGCCGGCGTGAGGCGCACCTTCAGCGCGGCGCCGATCTGGTGCGTCACCTCGTCCTGCACGGCGAAGATGTCGGTCAGCTCGCGGTCATAACGGTCGGCCCAGAGATCCGCGCCGTTGGCGGTGTCGATCGGCTGCGCGCTGATCCGCACCCGGTTGCCCGCCTTGCGGATCGACCCCTCCAGCACCGCCGTCACGCCCAGCTCGCGTTCCACGGTGCGGAAGTCGGTGTTGCGGCCCTTGTCGGTGAAGCTGGAGTTGCGAGCGATGTCCATCAGCCCGCTCGCCTTGGAGGTCGGTGATGATGGCCTCGCTGATGCCGTCCGAGAAATACTCCTGCTCGGAGTTGCCGGACATGTTGTCGAAGGCAGGACGGCGATGGCGGGCTGGCTGGGTTTCGCGGGCGTGGCCGCGCCGCCGGGGGGCCATGTGTGGACGCGGATCGGTCGGTCAATGTTCTTCACCCGCACCTCGCCGCCGTCGCTGAAGGCGGCCTCCACCCGGTTTGCCACGCTGTCGGCGACGACGCCCGCGACGCAAAGCCCGCCGGGTTCGGCCAGCTGTTCAAGCCGCGCGGCGACGTTTACGCCGTCGCCGTAGAGATCATCGCCATCCACCAGCACGTCGCCGAGGTTGATGCCGATGCGCGGGACGATGCCCTGATGCCCGGCCATCTGGATCGCGACGGCGCAGCGCACCGCGTCCAGGACACTGGGGAACTCCAACAGCGCGCCGTCGCCGATCAGCTTGAAGATGCGCCGACCATGTCGGGCGACCGAGGGGTCGAAGGTCTCGGCCCGGAAACGCTTCAGCGCGGCCAGCGTCCCGGCCTCGTCTTACGCGATCATGCTGGACTATCCCACGACATCAGCCGCGAGGATCGCCGCAAGCCGGCGGGAGGCGGACGCCTGGCTCATGAGAGCGGAAGCTAGGGCAAGGCCACCTTGTCCGCCAGTCCCGCGTGGTGTTCCGCCCGCAACGCCTTCCGGTCGGGCTTGCCCACCGGCGTATGGGGCAGGCTGTCGCGGAACTCGAGGTAGCGCGGGATTTCGTGCCGCCCGAGGCGGTCGACCAGGAAGGCGCGCAACTCGTCCAGCGTGAAGGGCGAGGCGCCCCGATTCAGGACGACATAAACCTTGGCGCTTTCGCCGCGATAGGCGTCCGGGACGCCGATGGCGATGGCCTCGGAGACGTCCGGGTGCTGGTGGACGGCACTTTCGATCACCAGCGGGTAGACGTTGAAGCCGCCCGACAGGATCATGTCCTTCTTGCGGTCGACAATGTAGAAATAGCCTTCGTCGTCCATCGTGCCGATGTCGCCGGTCAGGAACCAGCCGTCGTGGAAGGCCGCAGCGGTCTCATCCGGCTTGTTCCAGTAGGCCGAGGTCACGTTCGGCCCCCGGATCGTCATTTCCCCGACCTCGCCCGGGCCGAGGACGCGCGAAGGGTCGTCGACGTCGACGATCTGCATGTCGATGCCGGGCAGCGGGATGCCGATGGTGCCGAGTTTGGCGTCGGGCATGTCGGCGGGCACGGAGGTGCCGGCGGGCGAGGTTTCGGTCATCCCCCAGCCGCCGCGCAGCTTCAGCCCTGTCAGTTGCTTGACGCGGTTATAGACCTCAACCGGCAGCGGCGCGCCGCCCGAGCCGACGCTTTTCAGGGACGACAGGTCGCGGGTTTCGATTCCCGGCACCTGCAACAGGGCGATCCAGACCGTGGGCACGCCGCCGAAGTGCGCGATGCGTTTCTCCTCGATCTCGCGCACTGCCATCTCGGGGTCATAGCGCAGGCGGATATGCAGCCGCCCGCCTTCCCATGTGCGTTTCAGCAGGCCGACCGTCAGGCCCATGATGTGGAACAGGGGCGAGATGACGAGCGCGGCCATGCCGGGGGCGTTGGCCTCCTCCATCTTCGAGGCTTCGTGGTAGATCTGCACGGCGGCGGTGATGTTGCGGTGGGTCAGGACGGCGGCCTTGGGCACGCCGGTGGTGCCGCCGGTGTATTGCAGCAGGGCGACGTCGTTGGACGTGACCAGAACGGGGTCGTAGGGCGCGCCCTCGATTCCCGCCCAGAAGTCGTCGATGGAGAGTGCGCCGGGGAAGACCGGACAGGGGCGGCCCTGCCCCGACACCGGATCGGGGCATTGCACGAGGGGCGGCAGTTTGCCCTCGGCCAGCAGGCGCTGGAACGGTTTCGCCAGTTCGGGGGTGGAGAGGCCAACGACCAGCTTCGCGCCGCTATCGGCCAGCTTGTGAGCGATCTCGGCCTCGGCATCGAGCGGAGAGAGGTGCGTGACGACACCCCCGGCGGCGATGGTGCCGAAGAAGAAGATCGGGTGCCAGGGACAGTTTGGCAGGTGCAGGGCCACGCGATCGCCCTTGGCGATGCCCCGCGCCTTCAGCGCGGCGGCGACGCGGGCGGTCAGGGCGCGCATCTGGGCGTAGGTGAAGGACTGGCCGTAGTATTCGATCAGGACGGTATCGGCATATCGGTCGAACGCCTCGGTCATCATCGCCGTCCAGGTCGTGGGCGCCGGGTCGAGATCGACGCGCACGCCTTCGCCGTAGTGGCGATGCCACGGTCGTGGCTCTGTCATGCGTAACCCTCCCCCGGTTGCGGCGCTTGCTGCACCGTCTAGACGCTGACCATGGGGCAGCGTAGGGAACCGCCCGGCCTTGTGGCAAGCATTTTGGCCGCCTCTGGGCTGGGATTTGCGCTGTTTCAGAGTTGCGCGAGGCGTAAAAGGATCGCCCCCGCTACCGTGGCGAGAGTCGCCGCAATCTTGACGGGTGTAATGCGCTCGCCCAGGAACAATACGCCGATGCCCAGGGCAAAGACGATGGAGGTCTCGCGCAGGGCGGTGACAAGCGCAATGGGGGCCAGCGTAAAAGCGTGGACGACCAGCGCATAGGCGACGAATGACGCGCCGCCGCCGATAACCAGGCTTTTGCTCTGCCGCAGGCCCGCGGTGACGAGGCCGGGGCGGATGAACCGGGCGAGCAAGCCGAAGCCGAAAGTGTTCAGCAGCGACACCCAGCCGTAATAGCCAAGCGCGGTGCCGGCGACGCGGGCGCCAAGGCCGTCGGACATCGAGTAGGCGGCGATGAAGCCGCCGGTGACGAGGGCGAGCCCGGCGGCCTTGCCCTGCACCAGCCCGGCCGCGCCGCGCGCGAGGCTCATGCTGGCGATGCCGCAAGCGATCAGCAGAATGGCGGCGAGTTCCCATGACGTGAAGCTGACGCCCAGCAACAGCGCGGAGACCGCCGTGACGATCAGGGGCGAGGCGCCGCGGGCGATGGGGTAGACCTGTGTCAGGTCTCCGATCCGGTAGGCGGCGACAAGGAAGGTCTGGTAACCGATGTGCAGCGCCATCCCGAGCGCCATGTAGGGCAGGCTGGCGAGGTCAGGCGCGGCAGCGAAGGGCAGCGCCAGCGCGCCGAAAAGCCCCTGCCCGATCACCACGGCCATCATCGCGGCGGCCTTGTCGGCGCCGCCCTTGACGAGGGCGTTCCAGACGGCGTGCAGCAGGGCCGCCACCAGCACGAGGGCGAAGGTTGCGGCGGTCATGCGGCGATCCGGGGGATTATCAACTGGACACCTTGCGGATTTGTCTATTATACAACTAGACAAATCAATAGCGAAGGCCGGGCGCGGCCACAAGGGGGACGCATGGCGCGCACGCCGGTCTGGACGGCGATCACCACTACGCTGCGGGGCGAGATCGCCGGGGGGCAGTATCGCGCCGGTGACAAGCTGCCCACCGAGGCAGAGTTAGCCACGCGCTTCGGGGTCAACCGGCATACGGTGCGCCGTGCGCTGGGCGACCTGGCCGAGGCGGGGATCGTGCGGGCGAGGCGGGGGGCCGGGGTCTTTGTCGAGTCGTCGCCGACCGACTATCCGATTGGGCGGCGGGTGCGGTTTCACCAGAACATCCGCGCCGCCGGGCGGACTCCGATCAAGCAGGTGCTGCGGGTCGAGACACGGCTGGCGGACGAGGTCGAAGCCGCCGCGCTGGCGCTGGGCAAGGGCGCGGAAGTGGTGGTCTACGAGGGGTTGTCGAGCCTGTCGGACGCGCCGGTTGCATTGTTCACCAGCACCTTTCCCGCCGCTTTGTTGCCGCATCTTGGAGAGTCGCTGGCGGCAGGCGGATCCGTCACCGAGGCTTTGGCGGCGAATGGCGTCCCCGACTACATCCGCCGCGATACGCGCATCACCGCCGAGGCCGCGACGCCGACGCAGGCGCTGCACCTACGCGTACGCGAGGGCGCTCCGGTGTTGCGGACGGTCGCTGTCAACACGCTGCTGGACGGCACGCCGATCGAATACGGCGTGTCCTTCTTCGCGGGCGAGCGGATCGCGCTGACGGTGGCGCTGGATGACACAAAGGATTCTCTTGACTGATCGTTCAGTCAGTTCTTTGCTGAGGCTATGAACCAGCCCGCCGATCCGTCCCGAATCCTGCCCGCGCGCGACCGCATCCTGAACGCGGCCGAGGTGGTGTTCTCGGAGGACGGATTTTCCGGTGCCGCGATGAAGGCGATCTCGCAGCGTGCCGAGGTGGCGCAGGGGCTGCTGCACTATCATTTTGCCAGCAAGGACGGACTTTATGCCGCCGTGATCGCGCGCCGTTCGGGGCGGATCAATGCCGAACGCATCGCCCGGCTGGAAAAGGTCGACCTGGCCGCGCCCGACGCGGTGGAGCGGATCATGGACGCGCTGCTGCGTCCGCCGCTGGGGCCTGCGGGCGGCGGCCGGGCCTATGGCCGCATCTTCGCCGGGCTGCTTGTGGGGGGCGAACGCGACCGGGCGATGGTGACGGAACACTACGACCCGACCGCCCGCCGCTTCATCGAGGCGCTGTCGCGCGCCTGTCCCGGCGCCTCGGCCCAGGTGGTCGCCTGGGGCTACAGCTTTGCCATCGGGGCGCTGGTCGCCACGGTGGCGCGGGACGACCGGCCCGGGCGGCTGGTCGGGGCGGGCACGGGCGCACTCGACATCGACGCCATCGTCGCGCGGCTGGTGAGTTTCGCCAGCGGCGGCATCCGGGCGGCCATCGCGGCCGAGCGTGGGTCAACAACATGACATCGGGCGCCGGAGCGGCGCCTTTTCTTTGGGAGGAGAAAATATCATGACATTCAAGACACTAGGCCTCGCCTCGGCGCTGGCCCTGATGATCCCGGCAGGCAGCTTCGCCGAAGACTTCAACGTGACGCTGGTGGCGGGCCACCCGCCGGTCTTCCGCTGGGTGCGGATGATGCCCGAGGCCTTCATCCCGACGGTTACGGCGGAGATGGCCAAGCATGGGCATACCGTCACCTTCTCGGAACAATACGGCGGCGCGCTGGCGAAGGTGGGCGACGAGCTGGAGACGGTCGAGGCCGGGCTGGCCGAGATCGGCGCCTGTTCTTCGCTGTTCGACCCGGCAAAGCTGGCGGTGCAGAACGTGACCTATTACACGCCCTTCGTCAGTTCCGACGTGGCGCTGGTCGGCAAGGTGGCGGACGAGTTGCACGACACCCTGCCCGCGATGACGCAGGCCTATGGAGAGAACGGCGTCGTCTACATCGGCGCGCCGATCATCATCGACGACTACCTGCTGATGACCAATTTTCCCGTCACCTCGATGGCCGATCTTCAGGGCCGCAAACTGGCGGCCCCGGGGGCGGCGATCAACTGGCTGTCGGGCACCGGCGCGGTGGGCGTGGCGGGCAACCTGACCACCTATTACAACGAGATCAAGACCGGCGTTTATGACGGCGTGCTGGTCTTCGCCTCGGCAGCGCTGCCGGGCAAGCTGTATGAGGTCGCGCCCTATATCACCAAGTTCGGGCTGGGGGCGCAGTATGCGGGATCGCTCTGCGCGAACAAGGACTGGTGGGAAGGCCTGCCGGAAGAGGCGCGGGCGGCATTTCTTGCGGGGTCCGACGCGGCGCAGGCCTGGTATACGGCGGACCTGGAAGCGGCGGTCAGCGGCGCGTTGACCAAGATGGGCGAGGCCGGGGCGACGATCACCGATGCCTCGGACGAGATGCGCATGACCTGGGCCAAGGGCATGGACAACGCGACGAAGAAGTGGGCGTCGGAGCTGGATGCGCAGGGCAAACCGGCGAGCGAGACGCTGAAGGCCTACATGGACGCGATGCGCGCCGCCGGGGCCACGCCGCTGCGGAACTGGGACCAGGAGTAACGCGCGAGGCCCCCTCCCCCAGCCCCTCCCCAAGAACGGGGGCGGGGAGTCACGCTGCGCTCTCGGTCGGGCGTCCCCCTCCCCCGTTCGGGGGAGGGGTCAGGGGAGGGGGGCGCGCGAGAGGAATGCCACGATGGAAAGAAGCGATCCGCTGGTGCTGCGGCTGCTCGACGCGGTGACGCAGGGGCTGAACGTGCTGGGTTCGGCCCTGATCCTGGTGCTGATGGTGCTGTTCGGCATCGACGTGGGCGGCCGCGTGCTGTTCAACGCGCCGGTGAGCGGGGTGCCGGAGATGGTGACGCTGTCGATCGTCGCGATTGTCTTCCTGCAGATCCCGGCGGCGCTGCGGCAGGGGCGCATGACCCGGTCGGAGGGGTTCCTCAACATGCTGCACGCCCGTGCGCCCGGTGCGGCGCGCTGGCTGGAGACCCTGTTCGACCTGATCGGGGTCGCGGTGCTCTGGGTGATCGTCAGCACGACCTGGCCGATCTTCGCCAAGGCCTGGGACACGGAAGAATTCATCGGGGCGCTGGGTGATTTCACCGCGCCGGTCTGGCCGGTCAAGCTGACGCTGATCGTGGGGGGAACGGTGCTGATCCTGCAATTCCTGGCGCGCATCTGGCGGAGACATCTGCTGTGACTCCGTTCGAGATCGGGCTGCTGTCGCTGGCGGGCATGGGCGCCGCCGTGATGCTGGGGCTGTTCGTGCCCATCGCGCTGATCGTCGCATCCTACCTGGGGGTCTGGGCGATCAAGGGATCGCCCCTGCTGGCGTCGAAGCTGCTCGCGCTGGCGGCGAACGATGCGATTTCCAGCTATTTCTTCGGCGTGGTGCCGCTGTTCGTGCTGATGGGCTTCATCGTGTCCGAGGCCGGGTTCGGGCGCGATGCCTTCGACGTGGCGAACGCGCTGTTCCGGCGGCTGAAAGGCGGGCTGGGAATCGGCACGGTCGGGGCCAATGCCATCTTCGCGGCGATCACCGGCATTTCCATCGCCTCGGCGGCGGTCTTTACCCGGATCGCGGTACCGCAGATGATGCGCCACGGCTACAACCCGCGTTTCGCCGTGGGTGTGGTGGCGGGGTCGTCGGTGCTGGGGATGCTCATACCCCCATCGTTGCTGCTCATCCTGTTCGGGATCCTCGCCGAACAGAGCATCGGCGACCTGTTCCTGGCCGGAGTGGGTCCAGGCCTCTTGCTGGCGGTGGCCTATGCGCTGGGCATCGTCGGCATGGCGCTGTGGTGGCCCTCCTTCGTTGGCGCACCGGACAGCGACAGCGCGGAGGCCGCGCTGACGGCGGAAGAGTTCGTCGCCAAGGGCCTGCCCATCGCGCTTCTGATCGGGCTGGTTCTCGGCGGCATCTACGCCGGGTTCTTCACCCCGGTCGAGGCCGGGGCGATGGGGGCCATCGGCGCGCTGCTGCTGGGCTTCGGGATGCGGCGGCTGACGCTGCGGCGGCTCTGGACCGTGCTGGTGGAAACCGGGCTTGTCACCGCGACGGTCTGCTTCCTGATCATCGCGGCGCAGATGTATTCCAAGATGCTGGCGCTGTCGGGCGTGCCCGCCGGGATCGGGCAGTTCGCCGCCAATGCCGACCTCGGCTTCTGGGGGATCATGCTGATCTATGTCGGCGTCGTCATCGCCATGGGGATGATCCTCGATTCAAGCTCGATCATGCTGATCCTCGTGCCGCTGATGCTGCCGGTGGTGATCCCAATGCAGGTGGACCTGGTCTGGTTCGGCATCGTCACGGTCATTGCGGTCGAGATCGGGCTGCTGACGCCGCCTTTCGGGTTGTCAGTCTATGTCATCAAGGCGACGCTGGACGATCCCACGATCACGCTCGCCGACATCTTCGCGGGCGCCCTGCCCTTTGCCATCATCATGTTGGCCGTGCTCGGCCTCGTGATGGCCTTCCCCTCCATCGCCATCGGCCTCATTCCCTGAAAGGACATCCCATGCCCCGCCGTTTCGTCGATCTTTCCGTGCCGCTGGAAATGGGCATCGCATCCGACCCGCCGATTGCGCTGCCGAAGATCGAGTATTTCAGCCACGAACAGACCGCCGAGCAGATCTTGTCGTTCTTCCCGGGCCTGTCGCGCGACAACCTGCCCGGCGGCGAGGGCTGGGCGGTGGAACAGCTGAACATCTCGACCCACAACGGAACCCATGTGGACGCGCCCTATCACTATCACTCGACAATGAGCGGAGGGCAGAAGTCCTACACCATCGACGAGGTGCCGCTGGAGTGGTGCTATGGCCCGGGGGTGAAGCTGGATTTCCGCGCCAAGGCGGACGGGCATGTGATCACCGCTGCCGAGATCGAGGAGGAACTGGAGCGGATCGGGCATGAGCTGCAGCCGCTCGACGTGGTCCTGGTCAATACAGCCGCGGGCACGCATTACGGCAAGCCCGACTTCCTGATGAAGGGCTGCGGCATGGGGCGTGAGGCCACAAACTACCTGACCGGCAAGGGCGTGCGCATGTGCGGCACCGACGCCTGGAGCTGGGACGCGCCCTTTGCGCTGACGGCGCAGAAATACGCGCAGACGAAAGACCCGAGCATCATCTGGGAAGGCCACCGTGCCGGGATGGACCAGGGCTATTGCCAGATCGAGAAGCTTTCCAACCTCGAAGGGCTGCCTTCGACCGGCTTCATGGTCTCGGCCTTTCCGTTCAAGATCAAGGGCGCGTCCGGTGGCTTTACCCGCGCCGTCGCGATTTTCGAGGAGTAAGCCATGAAGCTTGGCACCGTTCATCATCAGGGCCGCGACAAGGTCGTCGCGGTGAAATCGGCGACGGAGGTGGTCGACCTGTCGGACCTCTTCCCCGACATGGTCGCGCTGGTCGAAGGCGGCCCGGCGGCGCTGGAACAGGCGCGCAAGCGCCTAGCCGCGGGTGCGCCGTCGATAGCGCTGGCCGAGGCCGAAATGCGCTGTCCGATCCGGCCCGTGCAGTATCGCGACTGCCTGGTGTTCGAGGAGCATTTGGCGAACTGCCTCGACCAGATGGAGAAGCTGTCGGGCAACCGGGGCCAGATCGCGCCGGTCTGGTACGACCAGCCGATCTATTACAAGGGCAACCGGATGTCCTTCATCGGGGCGGGGCAGACGGTCCGGTGGCCGGCCTATGCCGAGCATCTGGATGTCGAGCTGGAGCTGGCCATCGTGATCGGCAGGAAGGGCACCTCGATCTCGCGCGAGGACGCGCCGGGCCATATCTTCGGCTATACGATCTTGAACGATGTCTCGGCACGGGATGCGCAGATGAAGGAGATGCCGGGGCAGCTGGGCCCCTGCAAGGGGAAGGACTTCGATACGGGCAACATCCTCGGGCCCTGGATCGTGACGGCGGACGAGTTCACTCATCCCGTGCAGCTGGACATGGAGCTGACGGTGAACGGCGAGCGCTGGGGCGGCGGCAACTCGCGCAAGATGCAGCATGATTTCGGGCGGATCATCGAGCATATCTCGATGTCCGAGACACTCTATCCCGGCGAGGTGATCGGGTCGGGTACCGTGGGCACCGGCTGCGGGCTGGAGACCGGGCGGCGGCTGGCGGACGGGGATACCTTCGCGCTGACCGTGCAGGGGATCGGGACGCTGGAGAACACGATCCGGAAGGGGTGAGTTTCGGTCGGCGGATGGTTGGCCGGGCGCAGCCCCCCTCCCACATACCCTCACCGCGAGGGGGAGGGGAGGCGCTTGCGGTCGGGGTTGCACAGGGAACAACGATGATTTGAAGCGCGAGGTCGGCCCTGTGCGCTTCCCTCCCCCCTTGTGGGGGAGGGAGAGGGTAGGGGTTATGGTGGTCGCAATCGCAAGCGCCGGGCGAGCGCCCGACCGCGGGTGGGCGCGGCAACGATTGTAATTGGCACATTATGGTGCCAAGTCCTTCAACATCCACGCCTAGTGCAACGTTGCAAAAGCGCCCGCCCATGGGGGCGGTCGGGCGCTCGCCCGGCGCGGCTTCGCCGCTTGATTCCGGGCGGGATTGCCCTTGCGGCTACCCTACACCCTCAACCGCCACCCCGTCCGGAAGATCCACCAGATCACCGCCATGCAGAGCCCGGTGAACAGCGCGATGGCCATGAGGCTGACGCCGACCGGCACGTCGGCGAGACCGAAGAAGGCCCAGCGGAAGCCCGAGATCAGGTAGAGCACCGGGTTGAACAGGGCGATGGTCTGCCAGATCGGCGGCAGCATCGAGACCGAGTAGAACGACCCGCCGAGGAAGATCAGCGGCGTCACGATCAGCAGGGGCACCAGTTGCAACTGCTCGAAGTTCTTCGCCCAGATGCCGATGATGAATCCCATCAGCGCGAAGCTGAGGCAGGTCAGCAGCAGAAAGGCGACCATCGCCAGCGGGTGCGCCACCGACATATCGACGAAGAGCGTCGAAGTGGCGAGGATCACCACGCCGATGAACAGCGACTTGGTCGCCGCCGCGCCGACGTAGCCGGTGACGATCTCGAGGAAGCTGACCGGGGCGGAGAGAAGTTCGTAGGTCGTGCCTATGAATTTCGGGAAGTAGATCCCGAAGGAGGCGTTGGAGATCGCCTGGGTGATCACCGAGAGCATCACCAGCCCCGGCACGATGAAGGCGCCGTAGCTGACGCCCTCGACCTGGTCGATGCGGCTGCCGATGGCGGCGCCGAACACCACGAAATAGAGCGAGGTGGAGATCACCGGCGACAGGAAGCTTTGCAGCAGCGTCCGGAAAAAGCGCGCCATTTCATAACGGTAGATGGCGGATATGGCCGTCAGGTTCATTGCGCGTCCTCCCGCACCAGGTCGACGAAGATCTCTTCGAGGCTCGATTGCCGTGTCTGCACGTCCTTGAGCCTCAGCTCCGCGGCGGCGAGATCGTTCAACAGCCGCGTGAGCCCGGTGCGCGGGCCGCGGGCGTCGTAGGTGTAGACCAGCGTATGGCCGTCACGGATGGCCAGATCGTACCCCGCCAGCGCCTCCGGCACGCTATCCAGCGGGTCGGCCAGTTGCAGGTCGATCTGCTTCTTGCCCATGCGGGTCATCAGCGAGGCTTTATCTTCCACCAACAGGATCTCGCCCCGGGCGATCACGCCGACGCGGTCGGCGATGGCCTCGGCTTCCTCGATGTAGTGGGTGGTCAGGATGATGGTGACGCCCTCGGCCTTCAGTTCGCGCACGATGTCCCACATGTCCTTGCGCAGCTCGACATCCACCCCGGCGGTGGGTTCGTCGAGGAACAGGACACGGGGTTCGTGGCTCAGCGCCTTGGCGATCAGCACCCGGCGCTTCATGCCGCCGGACAGTTCGTTGATGCGGCTGTCGCGCTTGTCCCAGAGGGAAAGGCGGCGAAGGATGCGTTCGATCAGCGCGTCGTTCCTGGGGCGGCCGAACAGCCCGCGCGACAGGCGGACGGTGTTACGCACCTTCTCGAAGGGTTCCAGCGCCACTTCCTGCGGGACCAGCCCGATCAGTGACCGCGCGGCGCGATAGTCGGCCTTGATGTCGTGGCCGTCGACGGTGACGCTGCCCGAGGTCGGGTTGACGATGCCGCAGACGGTCGAGATCAGCGTCGTCTTGCCCGCGCCGTTGGGGCCGAGCAGGGCGAGGATCTCGCCCCGTTCGATGTCCAGCGAGACGCCGTTGAGGGCGATCTGGCCGGAGGCATAGGATTTCTTCAGGTCTTTGATACTGAGGATGGCGGACATCGGGTTCCCTCGCTCTCGGGAGGGTCACTTAATCTCGCAGCGGCGTGAGGGGTATCCGCAGGGATGCACAGGCGGTTGTGCGCGCCCTAGCTCGCCAACACGTTGCGGAACTGCCAGGGGTCAGACTCGTCAATATCCTCGGGGAACAGCTCCCAGCGGTCCTGGAGGGGAGTCCAGTCGGTGTAATGCGCCTCAACCGGACCGAGGTAAGGGCGCTGCACCTCAAGGCATCGGCTGTGGTCCATCTCGTCGGTCTCGACGATCCCGGCTTGCGGGTTCTCCAGCGCCCAGACCATGCCCGCCAGCACGGCAGAGGTGACTTGCAGTCCGGTGGCGTTCTGCGAGGGCGCAAGGCGCATCGCCTGGGCGTTCGACAGGCGCGAGCCGTACCAGAGGGCGTTCTTCGCATGGCCGAAGAGCAGGACGCCGAGTTCGTCGATGCCCTCGACGATCTCGTCGGGGGCGAGGATGTGGTGGTCGGACTGCTGGCGGCCGGAGCCGAACATCTCGTGCAGGGACAGCACCGCGTCGTCGCAGGGGTGATAGGCGTAGTGGCAGGTGGGGCGGAAGTCGGGGGCCTCGGGCGCGCCGACGGTGTAGTAGTCCGAGATCGAGATGGCCTCGTTATGTGTCACGAGAAAGCCGAACTGCGGGCCCGGCGTCGGGCACCAGGTGTGGATGCGGGTGATCGCGCCGGGGCGTTCCAGCCAGATGCCGGCGCGGCAACCTGTCTGGTGGCTGTGGCCGTTGTCGGGGAACCAGGTCTCGTGCGTGCCCCAGCCTAGCTCGGCGGGCTGGAAGCCTTCCGAGATGAAGCCCTCGACCGACCAGGTGTTGACGAAGGTGCCGCGCGGTCGGGGTGTGCGGCGGGCCTGGGTGTCGCGTTCGGCGATGTGGACGCCCTTGACGCCGAGGG
This sequence comes from Pseudooceanicola sp., assembly GCA_020441135.1. GTDB lineage: Bacteria > Pseudomonadota > Alphaproteobacteria > Rhodobacterales > Rhodobacteraceae > Seohaeicola_A. The sequence goes on along the minus strand of JAGRMS010000273.1, from coordinate 4,641 downwards.
CCTGCATCAGCGCGGCCCAGCCTTCGCGGCTGGCAGGCATGGCGTCGTCGCGGCCGAGGTCGCGCGAGAGCGTCATCAGCGCCTCTTTCACGAACCAGCTGACCATGCCGGGATTGGCGCCGCAACAGCTGACCGCCGTGGCGCCGCCCGGGTTCGCCGCCTTCTCGTCGCGCACTTTCTGGCGCAGGGCGTAGTTGGTGCGCGCCTCGTTGTCGGTCGTCTCGAAATAGAAACCCGCCCAGGGCTCCACCACCGTGTCGATGTAGAGCACGCCCAGTTCGCGGCAAAGTCGCAGGATGTCGAGCGAGGAGGTATCGACGCTGAGGTTGACGCAGAAGCCCTTGCCTTGGCTGAAAATCCCGCCCAGCACCTGGCGATAGTTGTCGCGGGTGATGGCGGTCTTCAGGTGGCGGATCTTGTGCTGGTGCAGGAAGTTGGCGACATCTTCGCTCGGTTCGATCACCACCAGCTGGTCGGCGTCATAGTCGAAGTGGCGTTCGATGAGCGGCAGCGTCCCACGCCCGATGGAGCCAAAGCCGATGATGACGATGGGGCCGTCGATGCGGCCGTAGACGGGGTGGGACATGCGGAACCTCCTGATCGGTCGGGGCATCCTGCGGGATAAGGGGCGGGGTGGCAAGGAAGTGTGTGCAGCAGGAAAAAGTTTGATGCACACTTGATCGGAATGTGCAGCAGGAATAAGTTTGATGCACACGAGAGGGTCGCCATGATCTCGCATTCCCGCACCGCGCAAGTGGCCTATCAGGAGCTGCTGCGGCTGCACCTGGACAACGCCGCGTCGGACGTGACCGGCAGCATCGAGGCGCGCCGCCGCAATGGGCGGGTCTATCTCTATGATCGCTTCCGCATAGGGACCGAGATGAAAAGCCGCTATCTCGGGGAGGAGACCCCTGCTCTGCGCGCGCGACTGGACCGGGCGGCGGCGCTAAAGGCCGAGGCTGCGCCGCGTCGGCAGGCGATGGCGCGGCTGGCGCGGACGCTGCGGGCGGAGGGATTCCTGACGCCCGACCGGGACACCGGATCGCTGCTGCTGGCCTTCGGGCGCGCGGGGGTGTTTCGGCTGGGCGGCACGCTGGTTGGGACCGGGGCTTATGGGTTGTATCAGGGCGACCTGGGGGTGCGGTTCGGCGCGGATGAGTTGGCGCAGACCGGCGACATCGACTTTACGAGTTTCGAGCGGTTGTCGGTTGCCCTGGGCGACCGTGTGGAGGAAGAATCGGGTGACATCCTGCAAAGCCTGAAGTTCGCGCCGTTGCCGGGCGTGCAGGACCGGCAGGTATGGAAGTGGCGGCAGAACCGGGGCGAGGCACTGGTGGAGTTCTTGACACCGGCATGCGGGGCAGAGGAGGTCAAACCGCTGCCTGCGCTAGGGGTCAGCACGCAGGGGCTGAACTATCTGAACTACCTGATCGCCGATCCGATCCCGGCGGTTGCGCTCTACCGCTCAGGCGTGCTGGTGCAGGTGCCGAGGCCAGAGCGCTATGCCCTCCACAAGCTGGTCGTGGCCAACCGCCGCCAGGGCGGGCCGGATCATGGCAAGGCGCGCAAGGACCGGGCGCAGGCGGCCTTCCTGATCGCCGTGCTGGCACAGGACCGGCCCGACGATCTGGCGGAAGCCTACGCCGAGGCGCAGTCGCGCGGCCCGCGCTGGCGCGAGCGGATCGCGGCGACGCTGGCGCTGATGCCCGAGAGCCTGGCGACGCTGGAGCGGCTTTAGGGCGTCAGCGCCCCTTGGTCGCCTTCTTCAGCCGTTTCTCTGCTTCCTCCAGCACCGCCGTCTCGAACGTGCGCCCGAGCTTCGCGTCGCTGGCCACCGCCGCCGCGGCGCGCTTGGTGAAGTCGGCCTCTTTCGTCTCACCACCCGTGGCGTTGCCATAGGCGGCCTGCATCCCGAGCGTGGTCGCGGTTTCCAGCAGCTTGGTCGAGACCTCGTTGATGATGTCCTTGCCGCCTTTCGAAATCAGCGCCTCCACCGCGTCGTTCGGGAAGTGCTTGACCATCTGGAGCCGGATCGCCTTGACCGAGGGGCGGGCATAACTGTCGGACAGCTCGAACAGCGCCTTCTTGGGCCAGTTGGCGTCGAAGCCCTCGAAGGCCTTGACCGGCGCGCATTTGAAGATGCTGCCGGTCAGCGCGGCGATGGCGGCGTTGACGATGTCCTGTTCTGACGGCGCCTTGCCTTCGGAAATCGGTTTCTGAAACAGCTTGATCGTCTCTTTCGTCGCGTTCTCGATCAGGGTCTGGCCGACCTGGCTGTCGATCACCTTCTCGATGAAAGGCCAGGCGTAGTTCGCCGCGCGAGCCGAGACGCGGCGGGCGAACTGTTCGCCGACGGCGCCTGCGATCTTCTTCAGCACCGGCCCGCCCAGCTTGCCGCCCACCAGCGCCGCCGCCCCGGCGATGGCGGTGTTGCCGATGATCTTGCGGGCCGAACCCTTGGGATCGAAGGTGTCGTTGGCGGCGTATTCGCCGACCTCCCCCGCGCCGGTCTTCAGCGCCTCGCAGCCCGCCGCGGCCATGGCGTTTGCCTGCGCCAGCGGCATCCCGCGCGTGGTGACGAGGTAGCCGGTCGCCAGCACCTCGAGCACGCCGAAGCTGACCTCGCGGGTGATGGTCGCGCCCATCAGGCCGCTTTCGGCGCCGCTGACGAATTTCTTCTCGTAGGCGGCCCATTCCTTCTTGGCCTTGTTCAGCAGATCCACCGTCTTCTTGTGCTGGGCATTGACCTTGGCCCAATCCGGTTTCGAGCGGTCGGCATAGGCGACAATCAGGTCGGCAGCGGCCCTGGCATCCAGCGCGGCGGAGGACGAGGGGATCTCGATATTCTGCGACAGGCGGATGCCGAGGCTAACGAAGGCGTTGACGTAGCCCTCGCTGCCGTCAGCGGCGCGGTGCATCTCGCGGATCAGCTCGTCGATGCGGTTGGCGTCGAAGGACATGGATTTCGCGCGGGCGATGATGCGGGTGCGGGTGTCTTCCTCGAGCCGGACGTAATCCTGAACGGTGATGCGCTTGGTCTTGCCGTTCTCGACGATCTCGTAGGCCTCGAAGCTTTCCAGCTCCTTCGCCCGGCGGGTGAGTTTCGGCAGGCCCGCCTTCCATGTGGCGTCACCGGGCTGGATTACGCCGTCGGGGTCTTTCCGCTTGCCGCCCTTCCTCTGGAAGGCGGTGATGCAGCTGGCGGTGCCGCTGTCGACGCTGCCGGTGATCTCGACCGGATAGCCGTTGGCAAGCAGCATCAGCTGCACCAGTTCGACGTCCTTCTTCTTGTTGGCGGGCTTGGGGGGTTTCTTGCTGGCGCCGACAGCGCCGGACAGAGAATAGGCCACTCGGTAAATCTCTTCTGTAACAGGGTCTTGCGAACGGCAGTATCATGCCGTGCAGGGCGCTCGGGTCAAGGCGGTTGTTAACAGGGCAACGGGGGCGTTCGCGCTCGATTGACAGTCTTGCGGAAGCGGTGTCTATGCCCGCGCCAGGCGGGTTCGGTGGCCCGCCGCATGTTGCGCGTTGCATGGCCATTCCGGCGGAAAAACGGCCCTTTCGAGTGTCTGTCACATGGCTGTCATGGCGTTTCCTTCGGGTGATCCGGTCGCGGACCGGCGCGCGTCCTATGCCGAGGCTTTGGCGTTGGAGGGCGATTTCGCGGCTGCGGCCGAGGTGATGGCCGGGGCGCTGGAACTGGCGCCGGGCTGGGCCGCCGGGTGGTATCGCCTGGGCGAGTGGCGCGAGCAGGCCGACTTCGGCGACGCCGCGGCGGCCTGGCAACAGGCGGTGGAGGCCGACCCAACCGACCGGCTGGGCGCGCGCCTGCGCTGGGCCTTGGCGCAGGGTGTAAGGACGGTGGAATCGATGCCCTCCCCCTTTGTCGAGCTGTTGTTCGACCAGTATGCGCCCGCGTTCGACGCGGCACTGGTGGAGCGGTTGAACTATCGCGGGCCACAGTTGCTGAAGGAGAGCCTCCTGCGCGCTGGCTTCACCCGCGCAGAGCGGGCGCTGGACCTTGGCTGCGGCACCGGGCTGATGGGCGAGGCGCTGCGCGGCCATGCCGGATGGCTGGAGGGCTGGGACATCTCGTCTGGCATGCTGGCCGAGGCGCGTGGCAAGGGCGTCTACGACGCGCTGGACAAGCGGGACATCACCGAATTGTCGCTGGGGGCGGAGCGTTACGACCTGATCGTGGCGGCGGATGTGTTCCTCTATATCGGCGCGCTGGAGAGGGTGGTGGCTTGGTGCGCCGGAAGCCTGAAGCCCGGCGGGCGGCTGGCCTTCACCGTGGAGCGCGGAACGCAGGCGGTGGAACTGCGGGAGAGTCGGCGGTTCGCGCATTCTGCGGACTATGTGCGCGGGTTGCTGTCGGATGCAGGGTTCGGCGCGGTGCGGCTGGAGGACTGCGTGGTGCGGCGGGACCGGGGCGCGGATGTCGCGGCCTTCTGCGTGGTGGCCGAGGCGAGCCGCGTCGCGCGCGATCTCGAAGGCGACGGCGACACCATGGCGCTGGCATGAAAAAACCGCGCGGCCAGCGCCGCGCGGTCTGAATTCGTCGGACTGTCCCGAAGGGTCAGTTCTTGGCGTAGTATTCCACGACCAGGTTCGGTTCCATCACCACCGGATAGGGCACGT
>JAGRMS010000272.1 GCA_020441135.1 Pseudooceanicola sp. | reverse complement strand
TCGTCGAGAAGCATGACAAGAACCTTTATGGAGAGTGAGGCGGGCGGGTTTCCGGGCGCAGCCAGACCATGACCAACCTCGCCGAAGATCACACCGGCCTGTCGGACACCTTCGTCAGCCGCCGCTACTTCCACAAGTTCGAGACGATCATGAGCCACATGGGCCGGGTCGGGGCGGTGATGGAGGCGGACAGGCGGCTGAGCCGCGAGGATCTGGCGATCCTGACGCGCTATGTCATGGCGCTGACCTTCACGTTCCGCGCTCTCAGCATGAAATACCTCATGGTCGGGCGGGATACCGGGCGATTCTTCGGCTCGCTGACCATCGACACGTCCGACAGCGGGTTTCCCGTCGCCTCGGAGCTGATGACGATGGCGAACGACGCGCAACAGGCGGCAAGCCATCTCGCAGGGATGCCGACCGAGGAGCAGCTCAAGGAAGAAATGGTGCGCACCATCATCGGTGAGCGCGAGATCCCGACCAAGCTGCAATTCGCCCTGTCGCAGCGGAAGTACTACCAGGAGCTGATCCGCGGCCAGCTGTTCTGGGTGCAGAACCACCCCGAGTGCCAGTGGCTGGGCAACGTTTCGGACTCGCGGCGGCGGTTCCTGCTGCACTGGGCGGCCTATGACACCCAGACCAACCTGCCCATCGTCTACATCATGGAGGTGGAGGACACCGGGCGCACCGCGTTGCCCAAGGACCAGCGCCGCTGGCCCGAGGTGCAGGCGCACCTGATGGCGCAGGCGCTGGGCGGGCTGAAGCTGCTGACCATCGCCAAGGGCTTCGACGAGGATTTCGACGACCTGCACCCCAAGCGGCTGCGGCGCTGGCATATCGGGCCGATGTATTCCCATGCCTTCACCCACCAGTCCGGTCCGCTGCGCCAGGTGCTGGCCGATGCCGACGCGCCCGAGGGGCAGGACTGGGCGCTGGTCTGGACCGTGGAGGAATTGCAGAGCGAGACGGTGATCGAGGAACGCTCGGGCTGGTTCGGGACGGTGGAGCGCGAGGTCTTTGCGCTCGACCCTTTCGCGGGGCGCGGCGCGGATACCGGGGCGACGCTGACGGAACGCGCGATCATCCTGCCGCAGCGGCCCTTCCAGGTGCTGGCGGAGCAGAACCCGCCGGGGTTTGCCAGCGTCAGGAAATTCGTGGTCGGCGAAGGCGGGCGGGTGCTCAGATACTGAGCACGCGGCCGCCTTCGCCGGGCGGGACAGGGCGCGGGTGCAAAGCGCACGCGCCCGGTGGCGACAGAGCGGGTTTTCAACGAAAACCTGCGGAGTCGTCGCACCGCCGAAATGGATCGCCCGGCCCCGCCGCCGGACCGCCTCCGGCGGGAGTATTTGAAAAGAGAAGAATTGCAGGGAGCGCGCCGACATGAGCCTGAATGCCGACCAGATGGAACTGCGCGAGGAAGATATCCGCAAGCATTACCCCGCGGCGGTGGCGATGCTCGAGGGGTTCGACCATTCGCCCCGGATTGCCAGGGCCGTGGCTGCCGCGCCCGCCCAGGAGCGGTCGTCGGGTATCGGCACGCGGCGCACGTTCCGCTCGACCACGCCGGGCCTCGTGACGCGCCAGACCGCGCGGCCCGAGGGCGTGCATCTGCTGGAACGGGTGCAGGCGGCGGACGACGGGGACGTTCTGGTGTCGACCGGGCAGGCCACCGCGATGAATGCCCTGCGCCGCTCCGTCGCCATCGCGCTGGCGGTTGCCGAGAATTACGCGACCGCGACGCCGCTTGCCGACCTGAAGCGCGCCAACCTCGCCGGCGATCTCGCCGCCGCGCGCAGGACCGAATTTTCCGAGCTGCTCGCCGCAGAGGCGATGGTCGCCCTGCATGTCTTCGGCAATGCGCTGGCCTACCTCCTGTCGTCGCACGCCAGCGAGGTCAGCGTCGAGGTGGGCGAGGTCGAGGAGATCCTGACCGACAACAGCCTTCTCGCCCTGCACGGCGCGCTGTGGGAGCTGGACCAGGACATCGCCACCCACGCCCAGGACGACGCCCGGTTGATCGCGACCATGGCCGCCTTTGCCGAGCAGCTGATGGAAAAGGTCGCGCTCCGCGCCCAGAACGCGGGCCATCTGGCGGCCTTCACCGGCGCGACCTGGAAGGTGGAAGCCGACGACCTGACGATCCGGGGCTTTACCCCTGCGGCCAAGGCCAAGTCCTCGACCCTCACCATGACCTTCAAGAAGCCGAACGAGGTGGTCGGCAACCATATCGCGAAATACCAGGCGATGAAGCTGTCGAAGATGCTGATGGCCTATGACTTCGAGCGGAAACTCAACCCCTTCGCCGAACTCGGCGGGTTCATCTTTACCTTCATGGGCGACGGCAAGCCCGGGACCGGCAAGACCACGCTGATCCAGATGATGGCCGGGATGATCCACGGATACTGCCAGATCGCCGGTTATCCGTTCCGCTATCAGAACCTGTCGACCGACCAGATCGACAGCTACCAGGGCAAGTCGGGCCAGAACGCGAAGGCCTTCGTCGACATGGTCATGGACCCCGCCACCATCGGCTTTGGCACCATCGACGACATCGACACCCTGGCCGGCAAGCGCGGCGACCGCCAGTCCAGCGCCGGCCAGCTTGAGATCACCGCCGTGCTGATGGAGAGCTTTGCCGGCGCCAATACCGTGGTGCGCGGCAACTGCACCTTCGGCATGTTCTCGAACCATCCCGAGAATGTCGACGACGCCCTGCGCCAGCGCGCCGGGGCGCGGTTTCTGGTCGACGGGCCGCAGACGCGCGAGGATTACATAGACATCCTGGCGCTGTTGCTGGGCAGGAACCATGACATTCCGCTGGGCGATCACGAGCTTTTCGCCGCCCAGGAGATCCGGCGCGCGGTGGCGGCCGGTTTCGAGGGCCACAACCGGCCCCATGAACCGGCGCTGCGCGACGTCTTCGACCGGGTCCGCGGCGAGGTTGGCGAGCTTGACAGCATCGCCCGCCTGGGGACCTATCTGAAAGCCATCCAGCAGGCCGACGAACGTTTCACCGGGCGCGCGGTCAAGAACATCACCGATGCGGTCAAGGTGCGGGCGATGGATTTCGAACTGCCCGACGAATGGATGGAAGATCCCGACCTGTTCCTGTTTCGCGACTACGACACCAAGAAGGGCATGATCGCCGAGTTGCGCCGCCCGATCACGGTCGAGATGGTCATCCAGGAAATCAACCGCTATGCCGACAGCGAATTCCGCTATGGCGAGACCTCGGACGAGGCCGCGATCTCGGTCATGGTGCGCGATTTCGAACGGCAGGACGCGGCCAGGCAACGCTATCTGGAAAGGAAGACGCAATGACGACTTGCACGGCAAACCGCGGATGGGAGGGGGCAGCGACATGACCGGCCTTCTGATCGGAATCATCGCCATCTGCGCGGTGATCTGTGCGGTGTTCTTTGCCCGTATCCTGTTCTTCGGCCCCATGGCGGCCGTCATCGTCGGCGGGATCGCCACCGGCGCGCTGATGTACTGGGCCATTCTGGGGATCGTGGCGGGGTTCGACACCCGGCTTTCCGAGGGCATGTCGCTGACGCAGGAATACTGGCTGAAATCCTGCCTGGTGTGGATCCCGGTCTATCTGGGGACCCTGTGGTTGCTGATGCGGGGCCAGCCGCGCGATGGCAAGTGATCGCCGGCAGGGAGACAGCATGATGGAGCGGCGATGAGACGCCTGATCGAAAAGGGGCTGATGTTCGGCAACCTGATGCATGTGGGCAGCCCGGCGTTGATCGAACGCTACAACCGGGCGCTGGTGCATCTGACCGGCAAGCGCACCGGCCTGGACGATTTCCACGTCGACATCTCGGGCTATTCGCCCGAGATCGGCGACGAGTTTGGCGATCACCTTTACCTCAACGAAAACGGCGTCAACCGGCAGTTCATCCTGCTGTCGCCGGACCAGAAACGCTGCCCGCTGCTTAACGCCGGTTTTTCCACCTCGCGCCAGATCCTGCGCGCCTTCATCGACGAGAACGAAAGCCGGCTGTTTGCGCTCACTGCCACCGATGCGGTGGCCGGTGAACTGGTCAATTCGGTGTTCGATCTAAGTTCGCCGGCACGCCTGTTCGACATACGCAAGATCACGGTCGAGGCCGACACCCCCGGCGGCACCCTGCGCCATGCGCAGGAACTGGCCGGGCTGATCGACCGCTTCAGAACCGAGGACGACGCCTGGTTCGACGATGAACTGATCGCGCGGATGACCGATCTGGCCGGGCGCACCGGCGATATCACCCGCAACCCGGTCAAGCTGACCTTCGCCGCCGTCGATCAGCGCAATTTCTGGACCGCCCATTTCGGCGGCCTGTACGT
>JAGRMS010000271.1 GCA_020441135.1 Pseudooceanicola sp. | reverse complement strand
ACTGGTGGCCGACGTCCCAGACGATCTTGTCGCGCGGCGTGTCGAAGACGGCGTGCAGCGCCACGGTCAACTCCACCACGCCGAGGCCCGCGCCGAGGTGGCCGCCCGTCACCGACACCGCGGAGATCGTCTCGGCCCGCAACTCGCCTGCCAGCTGCGCCAGTTCCCGCTCGCTGAGCCGCTTCATGTCGGCGGGGCGGCGGATACGGTCGAGCAGGGGGGTGGCGGGGCGGTCGGTCAACGGCTTGGCGTCCTTCAGTATTGGCGCGAGATAACGAAGCGGGCGGCGTCCCGCAAGCATTCGGCCTTGTCACCATAGGTATCTAGGGCCGCGCAGGCCTCTTCCACCAGGTTTCGGGCGCGGTCCTTTGCCGCGTCGAGGCCCAGCAGCGACACGAAGGTGGCCTTTCCCGCATTGGCATCCTTGCCGACGGCCTTGCCGACCTGCGCCGCGTCGCCTTCGACATCCAGCACGTCGTCCCAAATCTGGAAGGCAAGGCCCAGGCATTCGCCATAAATGCGCAGCCTGTGGGGCTCTTCTCCGGCCATGACCGCGCCCGCCGTGCAGGACCATGAAATCAGCGCGCCGGTCTTCTTCGCCTGTAGCCGGATGATCTCGTCCAGTGTTAGTGGCGTGCTGGCGCTTTCCGCGGCGATGTCCATGGCCTGGCCGCCAACCATGCCATGCACGCCCGCCGCCCCGCCCAGCGTGGCAGTCAAATGCAGGCGCCGCTCGGCCGTGCAGGCGGTCTGGGTCACAAGCTGGAAGGCCAGCGCCTGCAAGGCATCGCCCGCCAGGACTGCGACTGCGTCGTTCCACTTGCGATGAACCGTCGGCTTGCCGCGCCTCAGGTCGTCGTTATCCATGCAAGGCAGGTCGTCGTGTATCAGGCTGTAGGCGTGCAGCGCCTCGATCGCTGCCGCCGCTGCTGCTGAGTCTGCCCGGTCGATGCCGAACAGACGGGCGCTTTCGATGACGAAGAAGGCCCGCAGCCCCTTGCCGCCATCGACGGCATAGCGCATCGCGTCCCCGATGACGTCCTGCGCGCCACAGGTCGCGGCAAGGATATGCGCCTGCGCCAGCTCTCCGGCCCGCGCCAATGCCTCCGCAAAGGGCAGTGCCTCGAGATCCGGCAGGTGGTGGACCTCAAGGCGATCCACGCTCACAATCCGTCTACCGGCTTGATGCCCGTGGGGGTGCCGTCCGCGCCGAGCGTGATCGCGGCGACCTTCTCCTCCGCGCGTTTCAACTCGTCTTCGCAGCGCTTGCGCAGCTGCGCACCGCGTTCGTAGAGCGCGATGGAGTCGTTCAGCGGCACGTCGCCCTTTTCCAGCGCGTCCACCACCGATTCCAGTTCGCGCATCGCATGTTCGAAGCTCAACTTGTCGACAGGTGTGTCGTTCATGTCCCGGCCCTCACCAGTTCTTCCACGTGCGCCTTCGCCGAGACGGCCAGCGCATTCAGATCATAGCCCCCTTCAAGTGTCGAGACCACGCGCCCGCCGCAAAGCGCATCGGCAAGATCGCACAGCTGGCGGGTCAGCCAGGCGAAGTCCTCGGTGGCCCATTCGAGTTCGGCCAGCGGGTCGTCGGCATGGGCGTCGAATCCGGCGGAAATGATGATCAGCTCGGGCTGGAAGGCGCGCAGGCGGGGGAAGGCGAGGCGTTCGTATTCCGCGCGCATCTTCCCGCCGTCGCTGCCGGGCGGCAGGGGGATGTTCAGGATGGTGTCATGCGCGCCGGTCTCCGACGGCTTGCCAGTTCCGGGCCAGAGCGGCATCTGCTGGCTGGTGATCACCAGTGCCCGCGCCTCGTCCCAGAGCAGTTCCTGCGTGCCGTTGCCGTGGTGGACGTCGAAATCCACTACTGCGACGCGGTTCAGTCCGTGAAATTCAAGCGCGTGCTTCGCCGCCAGCGCCGCGTTGCCGAAGAGGCAGAAGCCCATCGGCGTCTCGGTCTCGGCGTGGTGGCCCGGCGGGCGGATGGCGGCGAAGGCGTTCTTCACCTCGCCCCCCAGCACCAGGTCCACCGCCTTGATCGCCGCGCCGGCCGCGCGGAAGGCGGCGGTCAGCGTGCCGGGTGACATCCAGGTGTCGGCGTCCAGCTGGACCTGCCCCTGTGCCGGGCTCTGCCGCCGCAGGTCGGCGAGGTACGAGGCCGGATGCAGCCGCAGGATGTCGTCCTCTGCCGCCAGCGGCGCGGTGACGCGCTTCAGGTCCAGCGGCTCCAGCGCGTGCAGCACATGTTCCAGCCGCGCCACGCGCTCGGGGTGCCCCTCGGGGGTCACATGCTCCAGACAGTCGGCATGGGTGATCAGGGCCGTGGTCATGAGACTCCCTTTTTGGCTTATTTCTGTTCCAAATACTCGATCCCGACCGCGCCGCAAGCGCAGGTGTCAGTCGGGGGCCAGCATGTAGCCCGACCCGCGCACGGTCTGAAGATAGCGCGGCTGGCGCGGGTTGCTTTCGATCTTGCGGCGCAGCCGGGTGATCTGCACGTCCACCGCCCGTTCCTGCGCCTGGCCCCGGTCGCGGCCCAGATCCTCGACCAGGCGCGAGCGGGTGAAGGCCTCGCCGGGCTTGGCCGAGAAGATCTTCATCAGCTGCGATTCGGTCGCCGTCAGCCGCACCAGCTGGTCGCCCTGCCACATCTCGCCGCGTTCGATGTCATAGCGCACCGGGCCGAGGTGCAGGAACTTGGGCGCGGTCGCCTGTGCCGGGGTCTCAGGCATCCGCCGCAGGATGGCGTTGATGCGCAGCAGCAATTCCTTCGGTTCAAAGGGCTTGGGCAGGTAGTCGTCGGCCCCGGCCTCGAGCCC
>JAGRMS010000270.1 GCA_020441135.1 Pseudooceanicola sp. | reverse complement strand
TAGCCGCCGTGCAGTTGCAGGCACTGGTTGACGATCCTCGACCCGGCCTCGGTCACGAATTTCTTGGCCATGGCGCAGAACTTGGTGGCGTCAGGGGCCTTTTGGTCCAGTTTCCACGCCGCCTGGCGCAGGAAGGTGCGGGCGGCCTGAAGCTCGATCTCCATGTCGGCAAGCCGCCATTGCAGGCCCTGGAACTGGTCGATGCTCTGCCCGAAGGCGCGGCGTTCGCCCATGTAGGTCAGCGTCTGCGTCAGCGCGGCCTGGGCGGCCCCCAGCGAGCAGGCGGCGATGTTCAGGCGGCCGCCGTCAAGGCCCATCATCGCATACTTGAACCCGTCGCCCTCGGTGCCGATCAGGTTGGCCGAAGGCACCTGGCAATCGTCGAACTGCACCTGTGACGTCGGCTGCGAGCGCCAGCCCATCTTCTGCTCGAAGGCCCCGAAGGACAGGCCGGGGCTTCCCGCCTCGACGTAAAGGGTCGAGACGCCCTTGGGGCCGTCCGCGCCGGTGCGGACCATGCAGACATAGGCGTCGGAATAGTTGCCGCCCGAGATGAAGGCCTTGGTGCCGTTCAGCGAATAGCCCTCGTTGGTGCGCTCGGCCCGGGTCTTCAGCGCCGCGGCGTCCGAGCCGGAGCCGGGTTCGGTCAGGCAGTAGGACAGCACGGTGTCCATCGCGATGACGCCGGGCAGGACGCGGGCCTTCAGCTCGTCGCTGCCAAAGGCGTCGATCATGCGGGCGCACATGTTGTGGATCGACAGGAAGGCGGCGACCGAGGGGCAGGCCATGGAAAGCGCCTCGAACACCAGCGTGGCGTCCAGCCGCGACAGCCCCGCGCCGCCCGAGGCTTCCGAGACGTAAAGCCCGCCGAAGCCAAGCGCGCCGATCTCGGGCCAGAGATCCTTCGGGATGGTCTCGGCCTTTTCCCAGGCGCGGGCGTTCGGCGCGATACGGTCCTGGCCAAAGGCATGGGCCATGTCGAAGATCGCCGACTGTTCGTCGCTCAGGCTGAAATCCATCCGCTGGCCTCCCCTCCGGTCCGGATGGGTCTTGGGTACCCCCGGGCGGGTAGGCGTTCAAGCCGGCATCGGCACAAAGAGGTTTTGCACGGATGCGGCAGGCTGACCCGGCGTCACCTGCGGAAGTCCCGAACGTGCCGGGTTTTGATGCAACACATGCGAAAACCGGAACGCATCTTCATGGCAGGACTTGCAACCTCTGGTGGCGAGGCGTAAGAAGGATTCTAAGCGTAACGACTTGGCGGGTGACCAGTTATGAAGACTTTCGCGTTGATCGCGTGCGCAACCCTGTTTGCCTCATTTGCAAGCGTGGGTGGCGCGGCAACACTTCCGGCAACAGATTCCCTCATTTCGACTGGCAGCGTCGCCAAGGCGGGCGGGCGCAAGGCGCTGGTCAACTGGATCAAGACGCTGGACCTGTACGAAGCGGGCTTCAAGCTCGTCAAACTGTCGCGCAATATGCGCCTCCACGGCGAGGTGGACCAGCTGAGCGTCGACTATGACGACAAGACCCGGCGCAGCGGCACTTGGGAATGGTCCGGCGACGAGGCCGTGTCCTTCGTCGTGCTGAACAGCAAGAACGATTTTGTCGCCCAGCATTATCTGCCGGGCATCTTCGGCAACGATTTCGATGCCGCGGAACTCGGGCTGGTCAACATCAACGGCAACGGGCGCAGGATCCAGCACATCACCGCCTATGCCATCGACGGCACGATGACGGCCGAAGGCGCGTCGGCCAAGGCGCTGGCGGTGGCCCCTCCGGCGGTTGTTCCGCTGCCGGCAGGTGCCGTGCTGCTGCTCGGCGGGCTTGGCCTGCTGGCGCTGAAGCGTCGCAAGGCGGCCTGAGCCGTTCCAAAGATCGCAGGAAGGGCGGCCGTTTGGCCGCCTTTTTGTTGTCAGGCGGTCACTTCAAGCAGTTCCGCGATGCTGGTTTCGGACTGGCCCAGTAGTGCCAGCGCCTCGTCTTCGTGCTGCAAGACGCGCGCGATCACCGAGGGCACCTGTTCCCAACTGCGTGCAATCAGCTGGCACATGCGTTGCGCCTCCTCGGACGGCGCGTGGTAGACGAGCAGCGTCTGTGTATCCCCGGTCAGGAAGGCCCCGGCCTTCATCGCCTGCATCTTGAACAGTTTGGCATAGTCGCGCTCGAACCCGGTGACGTCGGCGAGATCGACAAGCTGTTTCTGGCCGGGGCGGAAATCGGGATGCCGCATGTATTGCGCGAACAGGGCAAAGCCGTCGTCCAGTTGCGCAAAGCCCTCGTATCGCACGTAGACAAGGCCGCGCGATGCCAGGATACGGAAGGAAACGGGCATCAGTATTCTCCAACGAAAAAGTCCGGCCGCAAGGGGCCGGACTTTGCAGAACATGTCAAGCGTGTCGGGTCAGTCCATCGCCTTGAAATGGAACTCGCCGCCTTCCTTCAGGCCCGACGGCCAGCGCGCCGTGACGGTCTTGGTGCGGGTATAGAACTTGAAGGCGTCCGGCCCGTGCTGGTTCAGGTCGCCGAAGACCGATTTCTTCCAGCCGCCAAAGGTGTGATAGGCCAGCGGCACCGGGATCGG
>JAGRMS010000269.1 GCA_020441135.1 Pseudooceanicola sp. | reverse complement strand
TGTTCGTTCATCTCGCCGTTCCAGTCGGCAAGCAGGGCCAGCGCGATCTGGCGCTGGCGTTCCGGCGTGCCGTCGGGCGCGGCCTGCCCGGTGAACCAGAGGTCGGCACCCACCAGCGGCAGCAGCGAGCGGGCGGTGAAGCTGACGGGGTCGAGCTGCGCCTCGATCAGGCTGTCGCGGGTGTGGACCTGGCGCGACTGCATCAGCCGCTGCCAGCGGTTGATCCGCTGGGTATCGCCCCAGACGAACGAGATATGGTTCGGAAACGGACGTTCGAGGATCTTGTTGTTGGTATTGCCGAGGATGCCGCCGCGCGGGTCGACGAACTCGGGGTTGGCGGCATAGGGCATCCGCCCCATCCAGCGGTTCTCGGCCCGCCAGCCCTGGCTGGGCATCCGGCCCTGGCTTTGATGCCGGGGATCGCGGCGGGGCACCGCGCCGATCATCTTCATGGCGATGCTGCCCTGGTCGGCCAGCATCAGGTTCTGCGACGGGGCGATATAGGCTTCGGACGCCGCGATGGCGTCTTCCACCGTCGTCGCCTTCATCACGCCGATGGCGGCTGACAGCGAGGTGTCGTTGGGGCTGAGCGCGGTCCAGGCCAGCGCCGCGACATGGCCGGGGGGCGTCACCGCCTCGAGGTCGAACTGGCTGCCGGGCAGGACCGGGCCGTTCTCTGTCCAGCGGAGCGTCAGCGTGACCGGCGCGGCGTCCTTGATCTCGATGATCGAGGGGCGGGTGATGAAGCTCTTGTAGCCCTGCGGGGTCAGGTATTGTTCCGGGTTCTCGGGGTTCAGCTTCTCGATATAGACGTCCTGGTCGTCGAGGTAGGAGGAGGTCACGCCCCAGCCGAGCCTTGCGCTGCGCCCCGTGAGGACGACGGGGATGCCGGGGATCGTGCCGCCGATGACCCCGCCCGAAGCAAGTTCCAGCCGTGCGAGATACCAGACCGACGGCGCGGTGAAGCCGAGGTGCGGATCGCTGGCCAGCAATGTGCCGCCCGAGGCCGAGCGGCTGGGGGCCGCCGCCCAGGCGTTCGAGGCCCCGGCAAGCCCGCGCGGGGCGACGGGCCAGAAGCCGTCGGGACGCGGTTCGGTTTCGGCATAGCGCGGCGCGCCCGGAACCAGCGAGGCGTATTCGGGCAGGGCGGCGATGCCGGTGCCGGGGGCGTCGGGCAGGATGTCGGCGATGCGCTTCTGGTCGCCGAGGATCAGCGAGACGCGGGCGCGCAGCACCTCTTCCGACAGGTGGCCCGACAGTTGCAGCGCCATCAGCTTGACGATCGCCAGCGAATCCCCGGGTTGCCAGGGCGCGACGGGGGCGTTGAACAGGAACATCTCGGGCGCGCCGCGGCCGAGGGCGTTGGCGTTGATCTCGGCCAGGCGGGCGTTGACCCCGGCGGAATAGGCCTCGAGCGCGGCGCGGGTCGCCGGATCCTGCGCCTCGACCGAGCGCATGGCGAGGCGGTAGAGGTCGAGACGGCGCAGCAGCGAGTCGGTGTTCAGCGTGCGAGGCCCGAAGATCTCGGACAGGCGCCCCTGCGCGGTGCGGCGCATCATCGTCATCTGCCATAGCCGGTCCTGCGCATGGGCATAGCCGAGGCCGAAGAAGACGTCGGCATCCGAGGCGCCGAAGATATGCGGCACGTCGGCATGGTCGCGCACGATCTCGACCGGGGCGGACAGGCCCTTGACCCGCACGGTTGCGTTGTAATCGGGCAGGGACTGGCTGGCGAAGTACCAGACGCCGATGACCGCCAGAACGACCAGCCCGATCAGGCCGGCGGCAATGCGAATCAACCAGCGAAAGACCAATGCCATGAGCCATTCCCGCACGCCCGGCCGCCGGAAATCCGGCGAGAGGTGATTTGACCCGGGACGAATGCCTGTTATTGAAACTCCGATCCTAAGTGAAGCCGAACATGGGGGAAAGCCGATGGCGAAGGTAGCGTTTCTGGGGCTGGGGGTGATGGGCTATCCCATGGCCGGGCACCTGAAGAAGGCCGGGCACGAGGTGACGGTCTACAACCGCACCGGCGCGAAGGCGCAGAAATGGGCGGCCGAGTTCGGCGGCGCGGCGGCGGCGACCCCGTGCGAGGCGGCGAAGGGCGCGGATTTCGTGATGGCCTGCGTCGGCAACGACGACGACCTGCGGGCGGTCTGCCTCGGGGCGGACGGGGCCTTTGCGGGGATGGGGTCGGGCAGCGTCTTCGTCGATCACACCACGGTCTCGGCCAAGGTCACGCGCGAGATGTATGCGGCGGCGGACGGCAAGCAGGTCAGCTTCGTCGACGCGCCGGTCTCGGGCGGGCAGGCGGGAGCCGAGAACGGCAAGCTGTCGGTCATGTGCGGCGGCGACAAGGGTGCCTATGACCGGGCCGAGCCGGTGATGGCGGCCTATGCGCGCATCTGCCGCCGGATCGGCGAAAGCGGCGCGGGCCAGATGACCAAGATGTGCAACCAGATCGCCATCGCGGGGCTGGTCCAGGGCCTGTCCGAGGCGCTGCATTTCGCCGAGAAGGCGGGGCTCGACGGGCGCGCGGTGGTCGAGGTGATCAGCCAGGGCGCGGCCGGGTCGTGGCAGATGTCGAACCGCTACGAGACGATGCTAGACGACCACTTTACCCACGGCTTCGCGGTGGACTGGATG
>JAGRMS010000268.1 GCA_020441135.1 Pseudooceanicola sp. | reverse complement strand
CCCGCCGCGTGCCAGGTCGACCCCGAGGTCAGTTCGGACCGCTCCACCAGCATCACGTCCGACCAGCCGAGCTTGGTCAGGTGATACAGGACCGAACAGCCGACAACGCCTCCGCCGATGACGACGACACGGGTGGTGGTTTTCATGAGCGTGATTCCCTTATTCTGCTGCGACAGGTGAACCACCGAAGCTGTATCGACGTTTAGCCGGAAACGACACAATGTGTCTCAAAAGGAATTCGGGGCCGGGAATGGCAGAAACATCGGGATTTTCGGCAACCCTGCGCGTCGCCTTCCGCCGCCTGCGCGAGATCGGGCGCAGGCTCTGGGTGCGCGTCATCGGCATCGCGGCGCTGAGCCTCGTCGCCGTGCTGGTCTCGCAGCTTTTCGCGCACCTGATCCCGCAGGGCTTCAGCGAGGCCATCGGCGCCGATTCCCTCGTCGGCCTGCTGACCATCATCGCCAATGCCATGCTGACGGTCACGACCTTCTCGCTGACGGTCATCGTCACCATCCACCGCTCCGTCGCCGGCCAGTGGACCCCGCGCGCGCACCGCATAATGCTGCGCGATTCGCCGACCCAGACGGTTCTGGCGACCTTCATCGGCGCCTTCATCTACTCGCTGACCTCGCTGATCCTGCTTTCCACCCCCTATTTCGGCGAGGCCGGGGTGGTCGTGCTCTTCGGCATGACGCTGCTGGTGATCCTGCTGATCGTCGCGATGATGATCCGCTGGATCCTGCACCTGCAAACCTGGGGCAGCCTGGTGCAGACCCTCGACGCCATCGAGGATCACGCCATCATCGCCTTCGGTGAACGCGCCCAGCGGCCCTGTCACGGGGCCAATCCGCTGACCGCCGAAACCGTGATCCCGCCCCGCGCCGCTGACCTGCACGCGCCGCGCACCGGCTTTATCCAGTCCATTTACGAACCGCAGATCGACGCCATCGCCGGGCGGGCAGGGGCCGGCGTCTACCTGATCGCCCCGCCGGGGCAGTTCGTCCACAAGGGCGAGGTGATCGGCCATGTCGCGGGCGGCCCGCCGGACTTGGCCGAAGAGATCGCCGGCTCCATCGTCATCGGCAAGATCCGAACCCCCGACCAGGATCCCCGCTTCTGCCTCGTGATGCTGAGCGAGATGGGCTCCAAGGCGCTCTCCCCCGGCATCAACGACCCCGGCACCGCCATCGACGTGCTGGGCACGCTGACCCGCATCCTCGGCCACTACCAGCCCGAAGCCGAAGGCCCGCCGCCCGAATATCCCAATCTCTGGCTGCCGCCGCTGGACGCCGAACACCTCGTCACCGACGCCTTCGCCGGCATCGCCCGCGACGGCGCCGCGCTGGTCGAGGTGCAGATCGCCCTGCAAAGGCGTCTCGCCGGGATCATCGCGCATCAGCCCGCCCTGGCGCAGGCCGCACGGAAACTCGCCGCCGACGCGCTGGCCCGGGCCAACAAGGCGCTCGACCACCCCGCCGACCGCGACCGCCTCGCCGCCGCGACCTGAACCGATGCCGCAGCCAAGCCGCGCGATGTCGGCTTTCGCCATGACCGGGCCGCGCCCGGCTGCGCATGGTTGGGCCGCAAACCAAGGGGGACGCGCAATGAAGACCCATGCCCAGGCTGTCGTGATCGGAGGTGGCGTGATCGGCTGTTCGATCCTCTACCACCTTGCCAAGCTCGGCTGGCGCGACGTGGTGCTGCTCGAGCGGTCGGAACTCACCTCGGGCTCCACCTGGCACGCGGCAGCCAATATCCACGGGCTGCACGATTCGACCAACATCAGCCGGATCCAGCACTACACGATGGGGCTGTACAAGGAGCTCGAGAAGGAGACGGGGCAGGGCTGCGGTGTCTTCCAACCCGGCTCGCTCTACCTCGCCCAGACCGAGGCGCGCGAACA
>JAGRMS010000267.1 GCA_020441135.1 Pseudooceanicola sp. | reverse complement strand
GAGGTGCGGATCAGCACGAAGAAGCAGGCCTCGAACCCCAGCGCCTCGGCGTCCAGCACGACGGTCTGCTGGCCGATCACCCCGGCCTCCTTCATCTTGCGGATACGGTTCCAGACCGGGGTCTTGGAACTGCCCACCGCCCTGGCGATATCGTCCAGCGACTGGCTGGCATCACGCTGCATCTCGATGAGAATTTTCCGGTCGGTTTCGTCGATCCGCACTGACATTCCCGTTTCGCTCCGTTTGGCAGGCCGCGCGTTCCGATTGGCAATCAATATGGAACGAGCGTCCTTATTCACCCGCCCATATGGCGTCTAGATGGGAATATTTCCTATATCTAAGAGCAAGTCAAACAAGCCCGGGCCGCCCGTCATGGAACACTTTCCCATCTTCGTCAGCCTCGCCAAGGCCCGCGTGCTGGTCAGCGGCGGCGGCGAGCCTGCACTGGCCAAGCTTCGCCTGCTGCTGAAGACACCAGCGGCCATCACTGTCTTTGCCGAAGGTGCCGCACCCGAGATCGCAGGCTGGGCCGCTGCCGGGAAACTGTCGCTCGAATCGCGCCGCCCCGAGGCCGCCGATTTCAACGGCGTGACCCTGGCCTATGCCGCCGAGGAAGACGCAGGCGAGGCCGCGCGCACCGCCGCGCTGGCGCGGGCGGCGGGTGTGATGGTCAACGTGGTCGATAACCTCGAGGCATCGGCTTTCATCACCCCGGCCATCGTCGACCGCGACCCGGTCACCATCGCCATCGGCACCGAAGGCGCGGCCCCCGTCCTGGCCCGCGCACTGAAGGCCGATCTGGAGGCCCGCCTGCCCGCGACGCTCGGCCCCCTCGCCCGGGTCGGCAAGGCCTTCCGCAAGCTGGCCGAGGCGCTGCCGCATGGCCGCACCCGGCGCGACTTCTGGTCGGACTATTACGGCTCGGAAGGCCCGCGCGCCTTTGCCGAACAGGGCGCGGCCGGGGCCGAAGCCGCCCTGCACGATCTTCTTGCCCGGCATTCGGCGCAGGCATCCCGCCCCGGCCACGTCGCCTTTGTCGGCGCCGGCCCCGGCGACCCGGACCTGCTGACGCTCAAGGCGCGGCGCGCGCTGGACGAGGCCGACGTGGTGATCCACGACCGGCTGGTGACGCCCGCGATCCTCGACCTGGCGCGGCGCGAGGCGCTGATGATCGACGTCGGAAAGGAAGGGTTCGGCCCCTCGACCAGCCAAGAGCAGATCAACGCCCTGCTGGTGGAACATGGCGCCAGCGGCGCGCAGGTGGTGCGGCTGAAATCCGGCGACTCCACGGTCTTTGGCCGACTGGACGAGGAGATCGACGCCTGCGACGCCGCCGGGATCGGCTGGCACATCGTCCCCGGCATTACCGCCGCCTCGGCCGCCGTCGCCGCCATCGGGCAAAGCCTGACGCGGCGAGGGCGCAATGCCTCGGTCCGCTTCCTGACCGGGCATGACGTGGCGGGTTTCGCCGATCACGACTGGGCCGCGCTGGCGCGTCCGGGCGAGGTGGCCGCGATCTACATGGGCAAGAAGGCCGCCCGCTTCGTGCAGGGCCGCCTGCTGATGCACGGCGCCGACCGCGCCACGCCGGTCACAGTGATCGAGAACGCCTCGCGCCCCGACCAGCGCGTGCTGGCCTCGACGCTCGCCACCCTGCCCGCCGACCTGGCGGAGGCCGAGATGAACGGCCCCGCCCTTACCTTCCTCGGCCTCGCGCCCCGCGCGGCTGCCCTGACCCTGCCTGCCCTGCAAAAGGAACTTGCCTGATGTCCCGCCCCTATGCGCCGAAAGTCGTCACCGCCAATGACCTGTTGCTGGGCGACGTGATCTATCGGACCGAAACGGGCGACTGGACCCGCGCCTTGTCGGAGGCCGAGGTTCTGCGCGACGAGGGTGCCGCCGAGGACCGGCTGCGGCAGGCGCTGCAACAGCCCGGCACCGCCGTGGGCGCCTATCTCGCCGAGGTGAAGTTGAGTGCCGATGGCCCCCAGCCCGCCCATTTCCGCGAGGCGTTCCGCGCCACCGGACCCTCCAACTACTTTCACGGCAAGCAGGCCGCGCGGACCTGAGGATACCCAGATGTACAGCTACAACGACTTCGACAAAGCCTTCCTGACTGAGCGCAACGCCCAGTTCCGCGCACAGGTGGAGCGCCGGATCAGCGGCGCGCTGACCGAGGACGAGTTCAAGCCGCTGCGGCTGATGAACGGCGTCTACCTGCAACTGCACGCCTACATGCTGCGCGT
>JAGRMS010000266.1:1483-8198 GCA_020441135.1 Pseudooceanicola sp. | reverse complement strand
GAGGCGCGCTGGATCGGCGAGGAAATCGAGTCGATGCAGAAGGGCACACGGGGCCTTCGGGCGTTCGACCTCGACGACATGGCGATTCTGGTAAGGGCCTCGCACCAGATGCGGGCCTTCGAGGACCGGTTCCTGACCATCGGGCTGCCCTATCGCGTGATCGGCGGCCCGCGATTCTACGAGCGGCTCGAGATCCGGGATGCGATGGCCTACTTTCGACTGGTGGTCTCGCCTGAGGACGATCTGGCATTCGAACGGATCGTCAACACGCCCAAACGCGGTCTTGGCGACAAGGCGCAGCAGAAGTTGCAGGTGAAGGCGCGCGAGAATGGCGTTTCGCTGGTCGACGGCGCGCGGTTGGCGTTGCAGGACGGCGACATCACCGGCAAGGGCGCGGGCGAGCTGCGCTTCCTGGTCGACAGCCTGGCCCGCTGGGGGCGGATGGCGGGCGACAAGGACGTGCCTCATACCGAGCTGGCCGAGATCATCCTGGACGAATCCGGCTATACCGCCATGTGGCAGAACGAGAAGACGCCCGAGGCGCCGGGGCGGCTGGAAAACCTCAAGGAACTGATCAAGGCGCTGGAAAACTTCGACAATCTGCAAGGCTTCCTGGAGCATGTGGCGCTGATCATGGACAACGACCAGGCGGACTATGGCGCCAAGGTCAGCATCATGACCCTGCACGCGGCCAAGGGGCTGGAGTTTCCGGCTGTCTTCCTGCCCGGCTGGGAAGACGGGCTGTTCCCCTCGCAACGCTCGATGGACGAGAGCGGTATCAAGGGGTTGGAGGAAGAACGGCGGCTGGCCTATGTCGGGATCACGCGCGCCGAAGAGGTCTGCACGATCTCCTTCGCGGGCAACCGGCGGGTGTTCGGGCAATGGCAATCCTCGCTGCCGTCGCGGTTCATCGATGAACTGCCGGGCGAGCATGTCGAGGTTCTGACGCCGCCGGGTCTCTACGGCGGCGGCTTCGGGGCCGCGGCGCCGCGGCCCTCTGCGGGCATGTCCGAACGGGTGGCGGCGGCGGATGGCTACAACTCGCCGGGCTGGAAGCGGTTGCAGGCGCGCGCCGGGCAGCGCGGCGTGTCGCAGCCGGCAGAGAGCCGGCATTCGGTGATCGACCTGGAAGCGGTGAGCGCCTTTACCATTGGTGAGCGGGTGTTTCACCAGAAGTTCGGCTATGGCGCGGTGGTGGCGATCGAGGGCGACAAGCTGGAGATCGACTTCGAGAAGGCGGGGCTGAAAAAGGTCGTCGCCCGGTTCATCAGCGCGGCGGACGAGATTCCCTTTTAACGTGTGTTCTGGCCGACCGAGGCCCCCCTCCCTCTCCCTCCCCACAAGGGGGAGGGAAGCGCCATGCGTTGGGCGGGGCGCTTGGGCGCGATTTTCGGGGGAAGAGTTGCGCTCGGCGCATGGCGTGACACGAAAATTACGGTCGGTCATGCTGCCGTGCAGCAAAATTGCGCGCGTAAAGGTTGTAGAAAAGAAAACGGCGGCACCAGGGAGGAGGAGGGTGCCGCCGTCTCTTTGGGCACCTGGTCGCGAGGGAGGAGGAGCGATCCAGGTGCTTCGTTCCCACGGCTTTCGCCGGTGGTATGGGGTGCGGCGGCATCGGGGAGGAGGATGATGCCGCCGCTGGTTACAGACGCCTCAGGGAGGAGGAGAGAGGCGCCTGATCTCGGTATTCCCGGGCGTTTAGCCCCTGTATGCTGTGGCCAGGGCCACGTCGCGGATTTCCGCGCGGGACAGGCCGATGTCTGCGAGTTCGCGATCACCCAGGCCCGAAAGCGCATCGACCGTCTGGCGGTAGCGGCGCTGCGCGGCGAAGTTGGCGGCGAACCGGCCGATTCCCTCGGCGATCTGCTCGGCCATGCCGGCGCGGGGTTGGATGAAGGCAGTGTAGGTCGTCATGATCGTCTCGGTTTTGTGGCGGCGCCCGTTAGCGCCTTAACTTGGCATCAACATAGCCAAATGCTGCACCTGCACAATAGGGAAAAAGGCATTCCTGCCATGCACGTTTCGCATGGGCCGCCCTGACCTGTTGCCGGGCTGCACCACGCGCCTTTCATCAAGGCGAAGATGGTGCGGCGTGCTGAATCAGCAAGCAGTTTGCGTATGGCCTTTCTGTTTGTTCGGCGGGTCGGCTGCCAGGGAGGCTTCACCGCCGGGTGATTCGCCGTGTTCCGGGGTGATCATGGCCTGAAAACTCCCAACAGCGGGTAAATCGGCATCGGTTTTGGGCGGCGTGCGAAAATTCTGGGATCGCATGGCACTTCATGGTCGGACGCAAATCATACCATATGTGGTGTAGTCGTGAATTTTGCGGCGCAAATTGTGCCGATCTTGTCTCCTAAGCCGTAAGCACGGGCCATCGAGTTCCATAAAATTCCACAAAAACTTGTTGCAGGCCATGAAATCCCGTGGCATCAAGGGTCCACGGAAAGAGGACGGCGCAGGGGCTCTCCCAAGCCTCTCATAACAAAAGAAAAACCTAAGGTTTCATACAGGCAAACGGCTTCATTCCGAACGAAGAGATCCGGCGCGTGTGCGAGCAGCATCCCCCCAGGTGGCGCGCGCAGCTGGACACCCCGCAAGGCGGGACGAGGACGGCGGGTTGATCAGTGGCAGCAGATCAACCCGCCGTTTTCCATTTCTGGGGACTGGATGACAGGACGCGGGGGCGCGGACAAAAGGGCAGGCGACAGTGAGCCGCACGTTTTGGGGCGTATTCGACCACAAGGTCGACCAGAAGGGCCGGGTTTCGGTTCCTGCGGACTATCGCCGCGTGATCGAGGCGGGCGATCCGTCGTTTGGCCAGGGCCGCCGCCCGCAGCTTGCCATCGTCTACGGGCTCGATGACGACTACCTGGTCGGCTACACCATCGAGGAAATCACGAAATACGAAGAGCGCATCGGCAAGATGCGCAACTCGCCGCTGAAGCGCCAGCTGGTGCGGCGGCTGATTTCGAAATCCTTCCGCACCGAAATCGACAACGACGGCCGCCTGGTGCTGCCGCAGGAGCGGCGCGAGCAGCTCAAGCTGGAAGGCGAAGTCACCTTTGTCGGCGCGCTGGGCACGTTCCAGATGTGGCGGCCGGATACCTACCTCGCGAGCGAGGCGGCGGACGACGCGGCCATCGGCGACGACATGGAAGGCGAGGCGCTGCTGGACGCGATGGACGAGGCGCTGGCAGAGCTGGAATGAGGCATGGAGGGAAATCCCGATGATCCTGATCTTCACATCCCTGTTCTGCTACGGCCTCTGCTTGCGGCGGTCGCGCCTGTTTCGGGAACGTGGCTGGACGGCACCTTTGGTGCTGGAGGCTATGCGCGCGGACTGCTCGACGCGGGCGCGGAACGGGTCATCGCGGTGGATCGCGATCCGCTGGCTTTCGAGCTCGCGCGCGAATGGGCGGGGCGTTACGGCGACCGGCTGGTGATGCAGCCGGGGGTCTTCTCCCGGATGGACGAATATGCCGACGCGCTGGACGGCGTGGTGCTGGACCTTGGCGTGTCCTCGATGCAGCTTGACCGGGCCGAGCGCGGGTTTTCCTTCCTGAAGGACGGGCCGCTCGACATGCGGATGTCGCAGGAGGGGCCATCGGCGGCGGACCTGGTGAATTCCGCGGGCGAAGAGGCGCTGGCGTCGATCCTGTTTCACTATGGCGAAGAGCGCGCCAGCCGACGCATCGCGCGCGCGATCGTGCGGGCGCGCGAAACGGCGCCGATCACGCGGACGCTGGAGCTGGCAGAGATCGTCGAGCGCTGCCTGCCGCGGGCGAAGCCCGGGCAATCGCACCCGGCGACGCGGTCGTTCCAGGCGCTGCGAATTGCGGTCAACGGGGAATACGACGAGCTGCATCAAGGGCTGATGGCGGCGGAACGGGCATTGAAGCCGGGGGGGATGCTGGCGGTGGTCACGTTCCATTCCATCGAGGACCGGATGGTCAAGCGGTTCATGACCGCGCGGGCCGGACAGGGCGGGCGGGCCAACCGCTATGCGCCCGAGACGGTCGAGGACGCGCCCCGGTTCGAGATCGTGACGCGGAAGGCGGTTGGTGCGGATGACCGGGAACTGGCCACCAATCCGCGGGCACGTTCGGCCCAGTTACGGGTGGCGCGGCGAACGGCGGCCCCGGCGGGAGCGGTGAAGGCCCGCGACATCGGGATGCCCGAGATCGAGGGGAGATCGACGTGAAAAGCTTCGTCTATGTATTGACCGCGCTTATGGTTTTCGGCCTTGCCTTCTGGGCCTACCGTGAGAATTACGCGACCCAGGACGTGCTGCGCGAAACGCAGAAGCTGCAACGCGAGATCGGCGCGGCTCAGGTCAAACTGAGCGTGCTGCGGGCGGAGTGGGCCTATCTCAACCGCCCCGACCGGCTGATGGAACTGGCCGAGCTGAATTTCGACCGGCTGGGCCTCTTGCCCTTCCGGGCCGAGCAGTTCGGGCGGATCGACGAGGTGGCCTATCCGCCGCCGGCGATCCCCGAGATCACGCTGGACATCACCAATGCCATCGACGTGTCGACCATGAGCCAGGAGCAGAACCCATGATCCGCACGCCGCTGCGTCCGCTGGCGCGCATCCTGCCCGCGCGGGATCGGGGCGAGAACCCCGAAGAGATCGAGCGCGAGAACATCCGCAGCCGCCACGCCGAGATGCAGGACAGGGCGCGGGCGCGGGCCGAAAGCCGGCTGCTGATTCTCGGGGCCTTCTTCACCGTGGCCTTCGCCGTGGTGGGCATCCGCATGGGTGTGCTGGCGACGACGGTGCCGGTCGAGCCGATGGCCAGCGCCGGGGGCAGCGCGATTGCGGCGCAACGAGGCGATATCGTCGACCGGCAGGGGCGGATCCTGGCGACCAATTTCGAGACGCATTCGCTCTATGCCCAGCCGCCGATGCTGGTGGACCCCGAGGAATCGGCGAAGGCGCTCGTGAAGATCTTTCCCGATCTGGATGAAGATCGCCTGATAAGGCAATTCACGGGAAAGCGTAAATTCGTCTGGATCAAGAAGCGGATCAGCCCCGAGCAGAAGCAGGCTGTCTTCGACATTGGCGATCCGGGCCTGCTGTTCGGGGGGCGCGAGATGCGGCTGTATCCGAACGGCAAGCTGGCCGCGCATGTCCTGGGTGGCGCGCGCTTCGGCGAAGAGGACGTGAACGCGGCGCAGCTGGTCGGCGTCGCGGGCGTCGAGAAGCAGTTCGACGGCTATCTGTCGGACCCGGCCAACGCGGGCAGGCCATTGACGCTGGCGCTGGACCTGACGGTGCAGGCGGCGTCCGAGCGGGTGTTGTACGGTGGCATGCGCCTGATGAACGCCAAGGGCGCGACCTCGATCCTGATGGATGTGCATACAGGCGAGGTGATCTCGATGGTCAGCCTGCCCGATTTCGATCCGAACGACCGCCCGGCGCCGCCGACAAGCGGATTCGATCCCTCGGTCAGTCCGCTGTTCAACCGGGCGGTGCAGGGGGTCTATGAACTGGGGTCGACCTTCAAGATCTTCACGGTGGCTCAGGCGATGGACCTGAAGCTGGTCAACCCCGAGACGATGGTCGACATCCGCGGGCCGCTGCGCTGGGGCAGGTTCCGCATCACCGATTTCCACAACTACGGGCGCGAACTGACGGTCTCGAAGGTGATCGTCAAGTCGTCGAACATCGGCACGGCGCGGATCGCGCAGATGATCGGCGCGCCCCGGCAGCGAGAGTTCCTCGACGGGCTCGGGCTGCTGGAGCCGACTCCGCTGGAGGTGGGCGAGGCCAACAGCGGGCAGCCGCTGATCCCGAAGAACTGGTCGGAATTGTCCGCGATGACGATCTCTTACGGGCACGGTCTGTCGGCCAGCCCGCTGCACCTGGCGGCGGCCTATGCGGCGATCGCGAATGGCGGACACTATGTCAGCCCGACGATCCTGAAACAGTCGGGGCCGCAATACGGGCCGCGCGTGATGTCTGAAGCCTCGGCCAAGGCGTCGCAGGTGATGCTGCGCAAGGTGGTGACGGAGGGCACGGCGAGCTTTGGCGAGGTGCCGGGCTACCAGGTGGCTGGCAAGACCGGGACGGCCGACAAGCCCAAGCCGCGCGGGGGCTATTACGAGGACAAGGTGATCGCGACCTTCGCGACGATGTTCCCGGCGAGCGATCCGAAATACGTCTTGGTGGTGACGCTGGACGAGCCGGTCGAGACCTCGGGGACCGAGGCGCGGCGCACGGCGGGCTGGACGGCGGTGCCGGTGGCGGCAGAGATGATCGGCAGGATCGCGCCGTTGCTGGGGCTTCGGCCAGAGATTGAACCGGCACAGGTGGCTGCGGTAAGGCTGACCTCGAACTAGGCGGGGGTTTGGCATGGAACCGAGGCGGCTGAGCCAGCTGGCACTCCGGGCGGCGGGCGGGCGCGATCCGGTGATCACGGGGCTTTCGGTGGACAGCCGGGCGGTTGCGCCCGGACAGCTGTTCGCGGCGCTGCCGGGGGTGAAGGTTCACGGCGCGGGTTTTGTCGGCGCGGCGCTGGAGCGGGGGGCTGCGGCCGTGTTGACGGACAGCGCCGGGGCGGCGCTGGCGGCAGAGGCCCTGGCGGCGTCCGAGGCGGCGCTCATTGTCAGCGACGATCCGCGGCAGGTGCTGGCGCTGACCTGCGCGCTGTGGTTCGGGGCGCAGCCTTCGGTGATGGTCGCGGTGACGGGGACCAACGGCAAGACCTCCGTGG
>JAGRMS010000266.1:0-1364 GCA_020441135.1 Pseudooceanicola sp. | reverse complement strand
ACGCCCGAACCGATCACGCTGCACCGCGTGCTGGCGCAGGCGGCGGGAGCGGGCGTGACCCATGCGGCGATGGAGGCCTCGAGCCACGGGCTGGAGCAGCGGCGGCTCGATGGGGTCAGTCTGCGGGCGGCGGGGTTTACCAACTTCACGCAGGACCACCTCGACTATCACGCGAGCTTCGAGGCGTATTTTGCTGCAAAAGCTGGCCTTTTCCGGCGCGTCTTGCCGGAGGACGGTGTGGCCGTGGTGAACCTGGACGACCCGCGCGGGCCCGAGATGCGGGCAATTGCCGCCGCGCGGGGGCAGCGGGTGATGACCGTGGGGCATGGCGTGGGCGACCTGAGCCTGCTGGCGCAACGGTTCGACGCGACAGGGCAGGAGGTGCGGTTTTCGTTCGGGGGCAAGCCTTTCCAGCGGCGTCTTGATCTGATCGGCGGGTTCCAGGCGTCGAATGTGCTGATGGCCTGCGGGCTGGCGATAGCCTGTGGCGACAGCGCGGAAGAGGTGTTCGACACCCTGCCGCATCTGACCACCGTGCGGGGCCGGATGCAGCTGGCGGCAACCCGCGCAAATGGGGCCGCAGTCTTTGTCGATTTCGCCCATACACCGGACGCGATTGCCACCGCGCTGGCGGCGGCGCGGCCGCATGTGATGGGGCGGCTGATCGCCATTGTCGGGGCGGGCGGCGACCGGGACCGGGCCAAGCGGCCCCTGATGGGGCAGGCGGCGACGGACCGTGCGGATGCGGTGATCGTGACGGATGACAACCCGCGTTCGGAGGTTCCGGCGAGCATCCGCGCGGCGGTGCTGGAGGGCGCGCCGGGGGCCATCGAGGTGGGCGACCGGGCCGAGGCGATCCTGCGCGGCGTCGACATGCTCGGGCCGGGCGATGCGCTGATGATCTGCGGCAAGGGGCACGAGACGGGGCAGGTGGTCGGTGACGACGTGCTGCCGTTCGATGATGTGGAGCAGGCCAGCATGGCCGTGCGGGTTCTGGACGGGGGGGCGCCATGACACTCTGGACCGCGGCAGAGGCCGCCGCCGCGACCGGCGGGCGGGCGCAGGGGAACTGGGCGGCGTCGGGCGTGTCGATCGACACCCGGACGTTGCAGCCCGGCGACTTGTTCGTCGCGTTGAAGGTCGCCCGCGATGGCCATGATTTCGTTCAACAAGCTTTGGACAAGGGGGCGGCGGCGGCGCTGGTCAGCCGCATCCCCGACGGCGTGGCCGACGACGCGCCGCTGCTGATCGTCGACGACGTGCAGGCCGGGCTGGAGGCGCTGGGCCGGGCGGGCCGGGCGCGAACGCAGGCGCGGGTGGTGGCGATCACGGGCAGCGTCGGCAAGACCTCGACCAAGGAGATG
>JAGRMS010000265.1 GCA_020441135.1 Pseudooceanicola sp. | reverse complement strand
AGAACATCGACCTGATGAACCTCGCCGGGTTCTGCCGCAACTGCCTGGCCCGCTGGTACCAGGAAGCCGCGAACGAACGCGGGATCGAGATGGGCAAGGACGAGGCGCGCGAGATCTACTACGGCATGACCATGGACGAGTGGAAGTCGCAGCACCAGACCGAGGCCGGGGCAGACAAGCAGGCGGCGTTCAAGGTGGCCTTCGCGCAGAATGTCGGCCCCAAACCCTGACAATTGCAGGTTTATTAAGGGCGCCTTCACCTCTATCGTGGCAAGAAAACCCGTTCCCGCAGGCGCCCCGACCCCGACATGGCCCAGATCGCGTATATCCTGCTGTGCCACAAGGATCCCAAGGCGATCATCCAGCAGGCGCGCCGCCTGACCGCCGCGGGCGACTGCATGGCCATCCACTTCGACGCGCGGGCCAACCCCGAGGACTACCGCCTGATCCGCGAGGAACTGGACGGAACGCCCAATGTCGCCTTCGCGGCCAAACGCGTCAAATGCGGCTGGGGCGAGTGGTCGCTGGTGCAGGCCACCCTCCACGCGCTGGAGTCCGCCATCGAGGCATTCCCCCGCGCAACGCACTTCTACATGCTCTCGGGCGACTGCATGGCGATCAAGACGGCGGAATATGCCCACCGCTTCCTTGACGCCCGCGACGTCGACTACATCGAAAGCTTCGACTTTTTCGAGAGCGACTGGATCAAGACCGGGATGAAGGAAGACCGGCTGATCTATCGCCACTACTTCAACGAACGCACCCAGAAACGCCGGTTCTACGCCGCCTTCAACCTGCAACGCCGCCTTGGCCTGAAACGGACGATCCCCGCGGACCTTCAGGTGATGATCGGCAGCCAGTGGTGGTGCCTGCGCCGCCGCACCGTGGAGTGGATCCTCGACCTGACGCGCAAGCGCCGCGATATCATGCGCTTCTTCCGCTCGACCTGGATCCCGGACGAGACGTTTTTCCAGACCCTCGTGCGCCACCTCGTCCCGTCGAACGAGATCGAGACGCGGACGCTGACCTTCCTGCTCTTCTCGGACTACGGCCTGCCCGTCACCTTCTACAACGACCATTACGACCTGCTGCTGAGCCAGGACTACCTCTTCGCCCGCAAGATCAGCCCCGAGGCGACCGAGCTGAAGATCCGCCTCGGCCTGCTCTACGCCGCGCAGAACGTCGACTTCCAGATCTCGAACGAGGGCCGCAGCCTCTACGCCTTCCTCACCGGGCGCGGCCGGATCGGCCGCCGCTTCGGCGCGCGCTTCTGGGAGACGGAAAGCAGCCTCGGGCGCGAGCGCGAGCTGATGATCGTCGTCTGCAAGAAGTGGCACGTCGCCAAGCGCCTGCTGGAACGCATCCGCCAGGTCACGAATGTCCCCGCCATCGACTACCTCTTCAACGAGGAAGACACCCGCCTGCCCGACCTCGGCGGCATCCAGTCGACGCTGGAAAAGCGCACCCGCCACCGCCGCGCCCTGATGCGGATGCTGTTCGAATATTACGAGACCGACCGCCTGATCGTTTGCATGGACCCGGCCAACCTCGACCTGATGCAGGACTTCTTCTCGGACCGCTCGCTGACCCGGATGCTCGAGATCGAATGCCAGTTCTCCGACGACTGGCTGACCGGCCACGCCCGCCGCATCGGGCTGGCGGGCGACCAGACCTCGGACGCCACGCTGGCCCGCCTGCTGCCGACGATCCGCAACGACATGGCCTATGAAACCGACCGCATCCGCGACGAAGGCTTCCCGCGCCATGCCCGCCTGCGCGAGGCGGCGCCGGAACAGGAAAACGCCGACCAGCTTGGGGGATTCCTCAGCATCCCGCCGCAGAAGGCGCAGGCGATCCTGCAAGGGGCGCCTCTCTTCGCGGATTGAAAAAGGCGCCTGCTCCGGGGGAGAAGCAGGCGCCAGGTCCGGGCGGGACTTCCCGGATGGGACAGGTAAGAGAACCAGTCGCAAACGTCCGGTTCGTCGTGATAACGCCGCCGCCTGAAACTGGTTCCCGCTGAAACCTATCGCTTTTTCGCGCGCCAGGTATCCAGCCAGCGCGAAAGCCTGCCGCGCCGCTCGGCCACGCGGTCTTCCACCGCGTCCCAACGCTCTCCGGCCTCTTCCAGCGCCGGGTCGATGGTGCGCTCGCGGAACTGCATCCAGACCGCCCGCAGGAAGAACCACACGACGGCGAGGAAGACGAAGAAGACGATGTTGAACCACGGGATCACCGTCACGTCCGGCCCCGCCACCGGCTTGATCGAGATCGCGTTGGGAAAGATCGTCAG
>JAGRMS010000264.1 GCA_020441135.1 Pseudooceanicola sp. | reverse complement strand
ACCGCCAGAGCGGGCCGCAGATCCTGCGGCATGGCACGGACGCGCTCAAGGCCCGGATCCTGCCGGAGATCGCCGCGGGACGCTGCACCTTCGGTATCGGCATGAGCGAGCCGGATGCCGGTTCCGACCTTTCGGCGATCCGCACACGGGCCGAGCGCACGGAGGGCGGCTGGCGGCTGAACGGGCGCAAGATCTGGACCACCAACGCCCATCACGCCGACTACATGATCGTGCTCTGCCGCACCGCACCCGCCAGCGAAGACCGCTATGCGGGGATGTCCCAGCTTGTGGTTCCCCTGGCCGCCGACGGCGTCGAGGTCTCCGCGATCCGCAACATGCTGGGCGAGCGCGAGTTCAACGAGGTGGTCTTCGACGACGTGATCGTGCCCGACAGCCATTTGCTTGGGACGGGCGGCGATGGTTGGAAGCTGGTCATGCAGGAACTCTCGTTCGAGCGCAGCGGGCCGGACCGGTTTCTGTCCACCTTCCCGCTGCTGGCGGCGCTGAGCCAAGGCGGGAGCGACGGGGGCGCGGAGGCCGAACTGGGCCAGCTCGTCTCGCGGCTGGTGGCGGTTCGCAGGCTGTCGCTTGATATCTGCGCGCGCCTGGCGGCGGGCGAGCCGATTGGCGCGGACGCCTCGATGATGAAGGAATTCGGGACGACGCTGGAACAGGAGGTTCCCGAGGCAGCCCGTCGGCTGACCCCGGTGCGCGCCGACCCGTCCGCCGATGGGCTGGCCGGATCGCTGGCCTTTTCCCGCCTCAGCGCGCCCTGCTTCAGCCTGCGCGGCGGCACCAGGGAAATCCTGAAGGGGATCATCGCACGGGAGCTTGGACTGAGATGAACGCCGAAGCCAACCTCTTGCGCGACAGCGTCAACGCCCTGCTGACCCAGTCGGCCGGATCTTCCGAGGCGGACCTGCTGACCGCCTTCCGCGACGCCGGCCTGGACATGGCGCTGGTTGCCGAGGCCGATGGCGGGCATGGGCTGTCACTGACGGAAGCGTCGGCCATAGCCTTTGGCTGGGGCACGCATGGCGCCGGGCTTCCAGTGGTCGAGCTTCTGCTGGCTCCGGCGCTGGCGCATGCCGCCGGGCGCGGGGACATCGCGGCGACCTGCACCATTGCCCAGGAGCGCGGTGCGAAGGCCGAAGCGCCGGTGTTCGAAGGCTGGACCCACGCGCTGACGGCGCAGGGCGTTCAGCTTGGGCTGACGCCCGCGGAGCGTACCCGCCCCGCAGGGACAGACGTTGCGGGGCAGGCCTGGGCGGGGCTCGACGGCGGCGGCGAAGGTCAGGCTGTGGATGCGGCCAGGCTGGCATCCCTGCGCCGCGACGCGGCCCTGCTGACCGCCGCGCAGATGACCGGCGCGATGCGCCGGGCGCTGGCGCTGGTGATCGACCACGTCAACACGCGCAAGCAGTTCGGCAAGGCGATCGGACGGTTCCAGGCGGTGCAGCACCTGATTGCCGATGCGGCCACCGAGACACTGGTGGCCGAGGCCGCGCTGAAGGGCGCGCTGACGCTTGCGGACGCCGGGCGCGTCCAGCCGATCGACTGGCTGGCGGCCAAGGCCCAGGCGGGCCGTGCTGCCGGGATCGTCGCGGCCAGGTTGCACCAGGCCATGGGGGCGATCGGATTTACCGAGGAACACGACCTGCACCGCTACACCAAGCAACTCTGGAGCGGACGCGACAACTGGGGCTCGGACGCCGCTTGCGAACGCGAGATCGGCCGGCTGGCCCGCGCGGCGGGATCGGGCGGCCTCTGGCCGCTGCTTGCCGACGAACGCTGAGGAAAGGAACGCTGACATGACATCCACACCTGTTCGGATCGACATCGACGACGGTGTCGCCACGCTGACGCTGGACGAGCCGGAAAGCCGCAACGCCTTGTCCGGCCCGGTGGTGGCCGCCCTGCTGGATTTCGTCGAGAAGGCCAACGCGGACGCTTCCCTTCGCTGCATCGTGCTGACCGGCGCGGGCAAGGGCTTCTGTTCGGGCGGCAACCTTCGGGAAATGCGCGACGGCACGCATCCGATGTTCCAGGGCGCGCCGCATGCGATGCAGGAAGCCTACCGCAACCACATCCAGCGCATCCCGCGCGCCTTCCACGCGCTGGACGTGCCGGTGATCGCGGCGGTGAACGGCGCCGCGATCGGCGCGGGCTGCGACCTGGCCTGCATGGCCGACATACGCCTCGCCTCGCCGTCCGCGCGCTTTGCCGAGAGCTTCCTGCGCGTCGGGCTGATCTCCGGGGACGGCGGCGCCTGGTTCCTGCCGCGGGTCGTCGGTCCCGCCCGCGCCATGGAGATGGCCCTCACCTGTGCCGAACTCGACGCCGAGACCGCCCTGGCCTGGGGCATGGTGTCACGGATCGTGCCTGCCGAAACGCTCCTTGCCGAGGCGCAGGCGCAGGCCCGCCACATCGCCGCCTTTCCCGCGCTGAGCGCGCGGCTGAACAAGCGCCTGATCCGCAAGTCGCTGGGCATGGACCTGGACCAGAGCCTGGAGATGGCGGCGGCCTTCCAGGCCATCGTCCAGCATTCGGAAGACCAGAAGGAAGCCGTGGCGGCGCTGCTCGACCGTCGCAACCCCAACTACAGGGGCACTTGAGATGGACAATGCAATGCGGTTCCGTGACCGGGTCGTGCTGGTGGTCGGGGCCGGTTCGGTTGGCCCGGGGCTGGGCAACGGCAAGGCGGCGGCGATCCTCTACGCCCGCGAGGGCGCCCGTGTCATCGCGGCGGATGTCTCGATCGACGCGGCAGCGGAGACCGTGCGCGAGATCGCGGGCGAGGGGGGGCTGGCGGAGACGGCCCGGGTGGACGTGACCAGCGAAGAGAGCGTCGCGGCGCTGTTCGCCGGTCCGGTGGCCGCGCATGGGCGCCTTGACGTGCTGCACAACAA
The DNA here is from genome assembly GCA_020441135.1 of Pseudooceanicola sp. Lineage (GTDB taxonomy): Bacteria > Pseudomonadota > Alphaproteobacteria > Rhodobacterales > Rhodobacteraceae > Seohaeicola_A. The sequence continues at coordinate 6,487 of JAGRMS010000264.1, read as the reverse complement.
CGTCGGCATGACCCGGCCGGGCGCCACGGCAAGTGCCAGTCTCGCCGACTGGGATTTTGTCTTTGCGCTCAACCTGCGCTCGATGTTCCTGACCTGCCGGTCCGCGCTGCCGGTCATGAAGGCGCAGGGCGGCGGGGCCATCGTCAACATCGCCTCGATCTCGGCGCACCGCTGGCTGGGATCGCCGATGGCGAGCTACGACGCCTCGAAGGCCGGCGTCATTCAGTTCACCCGCAGCATCGCGCTGGAACATGCCGCGGACGGTATCCGCGCCAATGTCGTGACTCCCGGCCTGATGGACACGCCGACCATCGTCGCACCCTATACCGCGATTGCGGGCGAAGGTCAGATCGACGCCGTGCGCGCCCGCCGGGCCGCGGCCGTGCCCATGGGCCGCATGGGCGACGGCTGGGACATCGGCCATGCCGCGCTGTTCCTGGCGTCGGATCATGCCCGCTACATCACCGGGCAGGAGATCGTGGTCGATGGCGGCATCACCCGCGCGGTCGGGTTCAACCCGAAATGAACCGGCCGTTGCTGTTCACGCCCTGGCAATTGCCCTCTGCCACGCTGGCAAACCGCATCATGGTTTCGCCGATGTGCATGTACAGCGCGACCGACGGCCTGGCCGGCAGCTTTCACCGCCTGCACCTTGGCACGCTCAGCCAGTCCGGCGCGGGGCTGCTTGTTGTCGAATCCACCGCCGTTTCGCCGGGCGGGCGGATTTCGCCCAACTGCCTGGGCCTGTGGAACGATGCCCAGGAGACCGCCCTTGCGCGTGTGATCGGCGACCTGCGTGCGCATTCTCCGATCCGCTTCGGCATCCAGCTCAGCCACTCGGGCCGCAAGGGATCGCGTCTTGTCACGATGCCCAGCGGCTCGCGCGCGCTGACGGAAGCCGAGGGTGCCTGGCAGGGCGTGGGGCCGTCCGCGATTGCCTATTCGCGCCGCTACCCGGTTCCGCAGGAACTGGATCTTGCCGGGATGCGGGCCATACGCGGCGCGTTCGCCGCCGCCGCCCGCCGCGCCGCCCGCGCCGGGTTCGGGGCGGTCGAGCTGCACGGCGGGCACGGCTACCTTCTGCACGCCTTTCGCGCTCCGAATTCGAACCGCCGGACGGATGGCTACGGGGGCGATTGCGCGAACCGCAACCGTTTCCCGCGCGAGGTTGCAGAGGCCGTTCGCGACGCCCTGCCGCCCGGCTGCATCCTTGGCTATCGCCTGAACGGCGAGGATTGGCACCCGGAGGGTGTTACGCTGGAGGAGTCCATCGCCCTTGCGGGCGATCTCAGGCGGGTCGGGGTCGACTATGTCACCACCTCGGGCGGGGCAGGGTCGCCCGGAATCAGCCCGCCGCCGGTGACGCCCGGATACATGGCGCATTTCGCGGCGGCGGTGCGGAACCAGACCGGAATCGATTCTGTCGCGGTGGGCATGATCCTCTCCGGGCGGCAGGCCGAAGAGCTGCTGCAAGATGGGTGTGCCGACGCGGTGGCCATCGGCCGCGGCATGCTTGACGATCCGCGATGGGCCCACCATGCCGCGGCTCAGATGGGATGCGAACTGGCGGCGTTGCCGCAATACGCGAAATCCAGCAGTTCGAACTGGCCCGGCTATCGGATCGTTCACGGGACCGGCGCATAGTCGATTCCGGTCCCGTTTACGGACGGCTGACCCTGCCTCGTTCGGGCGCGCAGCGGCGCACAGGTCGTCCCGTCCTTGTGGCGGTCGGGCGGGCGCCGTTGGGGGGCAAGATGCGCCCTTCCCGCCCTTGTCGCCCGAAAGGATGTCGATCCGCCGGAGGTTCGCCGGCAGACCCGGCGGGCTTCACATCCTCAAACGCGCACGGAAGCGGTTCATTTCCGCCTCGGTCGGTTCGGAGCCGCAGAACGTTCGCACATAGCCGCGCACGCGTGTCAGGCGCAGTTCAGGCGTCTCGCGCACCTGCATGGAGATGTAACCGATCTGGGTGAGATAGACGGTCCGGGCACGGACGTCGGCATCGTCCGCGGCAAAGCCGAAGCGTTCGAACATGGCGCGGATCGCTTGCAGCCGCCTCTCGTCCGTCGCGTTTACGCGGGATGCGACCGCGGCGGACTGATGCGCCCAACTTCGGACGGCGAAGTCAAACTGCGGTTCGAACCGGGTTTCGTCCTGGAACATGACAATCAGGTTCAGGATGGCTTCGGCAATGGTTTCGGCATAGGCGCCACAGGCTTCGACGAAAGCGCCGGTGTTCTTCGCCTCCCATGTGTCGAGCAGGGCTTCGAGCAGGGCATTCCGGTCCTTGAAGAACCAGTAAAAGCTGGTGCGGGCAATGTTGAGGCGGCTGGCGAGCGGCTGGATCTTCACGGCATCGAGGCCGGATTCGAGCAGCGCCGTGCGGGCCGCGTCGAGCCAAAGCTCGCGCGAGCCGCGCCAGCCCGTCGTCTTCTCGGTCCCGGTGTTCATGACCGGCAGGATAGGCAGCCGGCGGGAGGTGGGCAACCGAAATGTGCATAGATGAACCTAAACTTGACACAAGTGAACGGTTCGCCGAGAATCCCGATGTCGCACAGGGAGATTCGCATGTCGGCCGACCCCCTTCTCCAGCCCTATCAACTGAAGCATCTGCGGTTGAAGAACCGCCTGATGATCACCAGTCACGAACCGGCCTATGCCGAGGACGGGATGCCGAAGGCCCGGTACAGAGCCTATCACGCGGAGCGGGCGAAGGCCGGGATCGCCCTGACGATGACGGCGGGTTCGGCCAGCGTGTCGCGCGACAGCCCGCCCGCCTTCAACAACATCCTCGCCTGGAAGGACGAGGTGGTCGGCTGGATGCGTGAACTGGCGGAGGAATGCCACGGGCACGGCGCGGCGGTGATGATCCAGCTGACGCACCTGGGTCGCCGCACACGCTGGGACAAGGGCGACTGGTTGCCCGTCGTCTCGGCCGGATACGCGCGCGAACCGGCGCACCGGGCGTTCCCGAAGCTGGCCGAGGACTGGGACATCGCCCGGATCGTCGCGGACTATGCCGATGCGGCGGAGCGGATGAAGGCGGCGGGGCTGGACGGGATCGAGCTCGAATCCTACGGCCACCTGATGGATGCCTTCTGGTCGCCGGGGCTGAACGATCTCGACGGGCCGTACGGGCGCGGCAGTCTCGACAGCCGGATGCGCTTTGCCTTCGACGTGCTGCGGGCGATCCGCGCACGGGTGGGGACCGACTTCATCGTCGGTATCCGCTACGCGGCGGACGAGATGATGCCGGGGGGCGTGACGAAGGAGGAAGGGCTGGAAATCTCGCGCCGGCTGAAGGCGAGCGGGCTGGTGGATTTCCTGAACGTCATCCGCGGCCATATCGAGACCGACGCGGCGCTGACGGGCGTGATCCCGGTAATGGGGATGCGCAGCGCGCCGCACCTGGATTTCGCGGGCGAGGTACGGGCCGAGACGCAGATCCCGACCTTTCACGCGGCGCGCATCCAGGACGTGGCGACAGCGCGGCACGCCATCGCGACCGGCAAGCTGGACATGGTGGGGATGACGCGGGCGCACCTGGCGGACCCGCATATCGTGGCGAAGATCCTGCGCGGGGAAGAGGACCGTATCAGACCCTGCGTGGGGGCAAACTACTGTCTCGACCGGATCTACATGGGCGGTGCGGCGCATTGCCTGCACAATCCGTCCTCGGGGCGCGAGCTGGAGCAGCCGCACGAGATTGCGAAGGCGGCCAAGCGCAGGCGGGTGGTCATCGTCGGCGCGGGGCCTGCGGGCCTGGAGGCGGCGCGGGTCGCCGCCGAACGGGGGCACGAGGTGATCGTACACGAGGCGGCGAACGATCCGGGCGGGCAGTTGCGGCTGACGGCGCAGACGGGGCGGCGGGCCGAGATGATCTCGGTCATCGACTGGCGCTTTGCCGAATGCACCCGGCTGGGGGTCACGTTCCACTTCAACAGCCTGGCCGAGGCGGAAACGGTGCTGGAGCATGCGCCCGAGGTGGTGATCGTCGCCACCGGGGGGCTGCCGCAGACCGGCGACTTCGGCGATCTGGTGGTGAGCGCCTGGGACATCCTGTCGGGCGACGTCGCGCCGGGGGCGAGCGCGCTGGTCTACGACGACGCGGGGGATTTCGCGGCGTTGCAGGCGGCAGAGAAGATCGCGGCGACGGGCGCGGCGGTGGAGATCATGACGCGCGACCGGACGTTTTCGCCCGAGGTGATGGGTATGTCGCTGACCCCGGCGGTGCGGGCGTTGCAGGAGCGTGACGCGACCTTCACCGTGACGTGGAAGCTGGACGCGGTGCGGCGCGAGGGCAACCGGCTGGTGGCGCGCGTGGGCAGCGACTACGGCGGGACGGTGCGCGAACGGATCGTGGACCAGGTGGTTGTGAACCACGGGACGCGACCGCTGGACGATCTCTATTTCGACCTGCGCCCCGGCTCGCGGAACCTGGGCGAGGTGGACTACGAGGCGCTGGTCGAAGGGCGGGCGCAGGCGGTGGTGCGCAACCCGGAAGGCACCTATCAGCTTTTCCGCATCGGCGACGCGGTGGCAGCGCGGAACACCCACGCGGCGATCTACGACGCGCTGCGGCTGGTGCGGGAGATCTGAGGTGCGCTCGGTCCGGACGGTGCATGTGATCTCGGCCCATGCCGAGGGCGAGGTGGGCGACGTGATCGTCGGCGGGGTGCTGCCGCCGCCGGGCGACACGATCTGGGAGCAGAGCCGATTCATTGCTCGCGACAAGAGCCTGCGCAACTTTGTCCTGAACGAGCCGCGCGGGGGCGTGTTCCGCCATGTGAACCTGCTGGTGCCGCCGAAACATCCACAGGCACAGGCGGCCTTCATCATCATGGAGCCCGAGGATACGCCGCCGATGTCGGGATCGAACGCGATCTGCGTGGCGACGGTTCTGTTGGATGGCGGGCTGGTGCCGATGGTGGAGCCGGTAACGGAGATGGTGCTGGAGGCGCCGGGCGGGCTGGTGCGGGTGCGGGCGGAATGCCGGGACGGCAAGGCACAGCGCATCTTCGTCGAGAACCTGCCGAGCTTTGCCGCGCAGCTGGGCGTGCCGCTGGAGGTCGAGGGGCTTGGCGCGCTGACGGTGGACACCGCCTATGGCGGGGACAGTTTCGTCTTTGTAGACCCTGTTTCCCTGGGCCTGGCGCTGTCGGCGGACGAGGCGCACGACATCGCCCGCCTGGGTGTGAAGATCACGGCGGCAGCGAACGAGGCGCTGGGATTCGTTCATCCCGGGAACCCGGACTGGCGGCATATCTCGTTCTGCCTGTTCGCCGGGGCGCTGGAGCGGGGGGCGGAGGGGCTGACGGCAAAGGCGGCGGTGGCGATCCGGCCGGGCAAGGTCGATCGCTCGCCGACAGGGACGGCGCTGTCAGCGCGGATGGCGGTGCTGCACGCGCGGGGGCAGATGGCACTGGGCGAGCGGTTGACGGCGGTGTCGGTGATCGGCTCGACCTTCGCGGGCCGCATCCTCGGGACGACGACGGTCGGCGGGCAGCCGGCGGTCCGGCCCGAGATTTCGGGGCGGGGGTGGATCACGGGGATTCACCAGCACATGCTGGACCCATCCGATCCCTGGCCGGGGGGCTACCGCGTCTCGGACACCTGGGGAGCGCGGTAAGCCGCCTGTCCCGCCTTAACCCGAACCTCGGGCCGCGCCCATGTCGCCGGCTACAAGGCGGCGGGGCTGCCCGCGAATGGCCTGATCGTTCGCCGCAAGCCGGCGTTCATGGCCGGGCACGTCCCGGGGCCGCAGCAGATCGCAATTGACGACAAACGTCGGATGGTCGCAAATGGGGCTTCTACCTGAAACGCGCCTGCACCGACGGGCAATTTCCGGGATGGAGCTGGGGATGACGGAACTGCCGGGAGCCGCCGACTTTGCCGCAATCGGCCAGGGTTTCGACCGCCATCCGTCGCGGTCGCTCTCGCTGCGCAAGGAAGCCTATGTCGACCCGAGGTGGTTCCGCGTCGACCTGGAACGCATCATTGCGCGCAGCTGGCAATGGGTTTGCCATGTCGAGAAACTGCGCGCGCCGGGTGCCTACCTCGCCGTCGAGGTGGCCGGGCATCCGGTTGCCATCGTGCGCGACCGCGACGGCACGCTGCGCGCCTTCTACAACGTCTGCAAGCACCGCGCCCACGCGCTGTTGTCGGGCGAAGGGACCATCAGCCGGATCATGTGTCCCTACCACGCCTGGACCTATCGGCTGGACGGCGGCCTGGCGCGCGCGCCGCATACCGAGGCGCTCGAGGGGTTCGACACCCGCGACATCTGCCTCGACCAGGTGCAGGTCGAGACATTCTGCGGCTTCGTCTTCGTCAACCTCGACCCGAATGCCGCCTCGCTGGCCTCGCAGAGCGGCAACCTCGAGACCGAGATACGCCACTGGGCGCCAGACATCGACCGACTGACCTTCGGGCACCGGCTGACCTACGATATCCGGTCGAACTGGAAGAACGTCGTCGACAATTTCCT
>JAGRMS010000263.1 GCA_020441135.1 Pseudooceanicola sp. | reverse complement strand
GCGAGAAGGACGGCACCGTCACCAACTCGGACCGCACCATCAGCCGCCAGCGCGCCGCCCTGCCGCCGCCGGGACAGGCCCGGCCCGACTGGGCCATCCTTGCCGAGACCGGCCGCCGGATGGGCTGGGCGAAAGCCTTCGACTACCAGTCCCCGGCCGAGATCTTCCGCGAGCATGCCGCCCTCTCGGGCATCGCCGGGCGGTTCGGGCGCGACTTCGACATCTCGGGCCTCGCCGCCCTCGATGACGCGGGCTACGCCGGGTTCGAGCCGACCCGCTGGCCGGTAAACGCCGCGAAACAGGGAGGCCGCTTCTTCGCCGGGGGCGGTTTCTTCCACCCCGACGGGCGCGCCCGCTTCATCCCCGTGACCCATCGCGCCCCGGCGGCGAGAACGGAACCGCGCTTTCCGTTCCGCCTGAACACGGGCCGCGTCCGGGACCAGTGGCACACGATGACCCGCACCGGGCTGTCGCCGCGCCTGTCGGCGCACCTGGCCGAGCCGTTCCTGGACATCCACCCCACGGACGCCGACCGCCTTGGCCTGCGTCCCGCCGACCTTGCCCGCGTCAGCAGCCCCACGGGCAGCGCCATCCTGCGTGTCCGCATCACCGATGCGGTGCAGACCGGCCAGCTTTTCGCGCCGATGCACTGGACCGGCGAAACCGCGCCCTCCGCCAGGATCGACGCGTTGATCGCGGGTGCGACCGACCCCGTCTCGGGCCAGCCCGAAAGCAAGGCCGCCGTGGTCGCGGTGGAACGCTTCCCGGCTGCCTGGTACGGCTTTGCCGTTTCCAGCGGCGAGATGTCGCCCACGCCGGACTATTGGGCGCTCGCCCGGACGACGGGCGGCAGTCGCGCCGAACTGGCCGGGGTGCAGGCGCCGGGGGACTGGGAGACCGCGGCCCGCGCCCTCTTTGCCCTGCCGGCGGCCGAGGCGGTCTCTGTCACCGATCCCAAACGCGGCATCGCGCGCATCGCCTTCCACCGGAACGGCCGGTTGCTGGCGGCGCTCTTCGTCGCGCCGGAACCGGTGGCGGTGATGCGCGACTATCTCGCCACCCTGCCGGGAACCGAAGCCGCGGCCATCCTGACCGGGCGCACCCCGGCGGACGTGCCCGATCCCGGCCCGGTGATCTGCTCGTGCTTCGGTATCGGGCTGAATACCCTGATCGACGCCATCGAATCGCGCGGCCTGGCCTCGGTCGATGCCATTGGCGCCGCCCTGCGCGCGGGCACCAACTGCGGCTCCTGCCGCCCCGAACTCGCCGACCTGCTGGCGCGCGCACGCGTCCCGGAGGCGGCGGAATGAGTGTGGCGGGCACCCCCTCCCCGACCCTCCCCCTTGCAGGGGGAGGGAGGCTCCCCACGGTTAGCGCGGCGTTAACCTTCATGGTTTCACACTATTCCCGAAGCCGCGCGCCATCCCCTCCCCCTGCAAGGGGGAGGGCCAGGGAGGGGGTCATCACCGGATTTCGCAGCCTGTCGCAAAGGGGCCACGCCAAAGCCCTCCGCCAATCCATGACCGCGGCCGAGAAGCGCCTCTGGTACCGCCTCCGCGCCCACCGCTTTCTGGGTCTGTCGATCCGGCGCCAGGCCCCCATTGGCCCCTTCATTGCCGATTTCCTGATCCCCGCCCACCGGTTGATCATCGAGGTTGATGGCGGTCGGCATGGCGGCGTTCCTGACATGGCTCGTGACGCATGGCTGGCCGGTTGCGGCTATCACACGCTGCGGTTCTGGAATGACGAGGTGATGTGCAACCTGCCAGGCGTGCTGCAACGCATCGCCGAGGAGGTCGCGGAATGACGCGTCGAACCCCCTCCCCAACACTCCCCCTTGCAGGGGGAGGGAGCCTCCCCTCCATCAGCGCCACGCAATCCCCTCCCCCTTCAAGGGGGAGGATCAGGCAGGGGGGGCCGCCAAAATGACCCTCGCCACCCATGTCCGCACCCTGGGCCGCGGCCCCGGCCGCTCGCGCTCGCTGACGCGCGAGGAGGCCGCCGACGCCATGCGCCTGATGCTCGACGGCGCGGCGCCCGAGGCCATCGGCGCGTTGCTGATGCTGCTGCGCATGAAGGGCGAGACTGCCGAGGAGATCGCGGGCCTTGCCGGGGCCGCGCAGGCGACGGCCACCGCCCCGCAGGCCGATCTCGACTGGCCGAGCTACGCCGCCGGGCGCACGCGCGGGCTGCCGTGGTTCCTGCTCTCTGCCCGGCTGGTCGCGTTGGCGGGGCATTCCGTCTTGATCCACGGCTGGAACGGCAGCGATACCGCCATCCGCGACAACCTTTCCGCTGTCGGCATCCCGGTGCTGGCCCCCGGCGCGCCGCTGCACGGGATCGGCTACCTGCCCCTCGAACAGGCGCACCCCGCGCTTTTCGCCCTGCTGAACCTGCGCGCGAAACTCGGCCTGCGCTCCTGCATCAACACCGTCTGCCGGATGCTGAACCCGGGCCGCGCGGCGGCCAGCGTGCAGGGCGTGTTCCATCCCTCGTACCGCGAACTTCAGGCCGATGCCGCTGCGCTGCTTGGCTGGAGCGCGCTGACCGTCATCAAGGGCGGCGGCGGCGAGGTGGAGCGTCATCCGGGCAAGGACACCGAATGGTTCGGCCTGCGCAATGGCGCGCCGGGGCAGGGGGTCTATCCGGCCTACACCCGGATGCAGAACCGCCTGTCCGACCTGCCCGGCGACATCACGCCCGCCGCGCTCTGGTCGGGCGAGGCACAGGACGCCCTGGCCGAGGCCATCGTCATCGCGACCGCCGCCGTTGCGCTCGACACCCTCGGTCATCCGAACCCCGAGGCGCTGGCACAAGACCTCTGGGACCGCCGCCATAGGCGCCTCGCCGCTTGAGAGAGCACCATGCACAGTTTCCCCATGTTCATCCGCACCACCAACCGCCGCGTCGTGATCTGCGGCGGGGGCGAGAAGGCCGCCCAGAAGGCGCGGCTGATGCTGAAGACCGATGCAACGCTGATCCTTGCGGCGCCCGAGCTCGATGACGAACTGGCGGGGATCGTCGCCACGGGCCGGGCAAGCCACCATTCCGGCCCGGTCACGCCCGAGACCTTTGCAACCGCCGCCATGGCCTTCATCGCAACCGGCTGCCCGCTGCGCGACGCCAGCCTTCACGCCCTTGCCCGGGACGTCCGCTGCCCCGTCAACGTCGTCGACCGCCCCGACCTCTGCGACCTGATCACCCCCTCCATCGTCGACCGCGACCCGCTGGTCGTCGCCATCGGCACCGACGGCACCGCGCCCGTCCTCGCCCGCGACCTGCGCGCGCAGATCGAAACTCTGCTGCCTGCGCGCATTGGACCGTTCGCCGCCCTCGCCGGACGCCTGCGCGCCAGCGTCGCCGCCCGCATCCCCGCCCGCCAGCGCCGCGCCTTCTGGGACTGGGTGTTCACCGGCCCCCCCCGCGCGACGTGGGAGCGGGGCACGGAACGCGAGGCGACCGCCACCATCAAGCAGGCCATCGCGCAGGGTATCCCCGGGGAGCAGGGCTGTATCGCGCTGGTCGGCGCCGGCCCCGGTGCGCGCGACCTGCTGACCCTGCGCGCCATGCAGCGGCTGCAACAGGCCGACGTGATCTTCTACGACCGGCTGGTCGACCCGGAGGTGCTCGACCTCGCCCGGCGCGATGCCGAACGCGTCTATGTCGGCAAGCATGTCGGCGCCCACGCCATCCCGCAGGACCGCATCAACGCGCTGATTGTCGCCGCCGCGAAACAGGGCCGCCGCGTGGTGCGCCTGAAATCCGGCGACCCCGGCATCTTCGGCCGCGTCGAGGAGGAACTCTCGGCCGCCCGTGCCGCGGGGATTCCGGTCGAGATCGTTCCCGGCATCACCGCCGCCTCTGCCGCCGCCGCCGCGCTGGGGCAGGGGCTGACACAACGCGGCGTGTCCGACACGCTGGTGCTGGCCACCGGCACGGGGCAGTTGGACGATCCGCTGCCCGACTGCGTCCGCATGGCGACCCCCGGCACCACCATCGCCGTCTACATGGGCGTTGCCCAGGCCACCCGCATCAAGGCGGCGCTGGTTGCCCGTGGCCTGCCGCCCGCAACGCAAATCCAGATCGCCGCCGAGGTCAGCAAACCGGCGGAGCGTCTGACAGCCTGCCCGCTGCACGCCCTGGACACCCACCTTGCCGAGAGCGGGATCACCGGAGCCGCGATCCTCCTCGTCACCTGGCCAAAACAGGCGCAACTGCGTGCGGCCGTCTAAGCCCCATTGCGCCCGGTCGGCCCCGAAGGCAAGCTGACCGCAAAGAAGGGCCGATGCCATGAACGAGATCCCCAAACCCGCTTTCCGCCACATCGGCACGAGGCCAGTCCGCCCCGACGGCTTCGCCAAGGTGACGGGCGCCGCCCGCTACGGCAGCGATTACCACCCGACCGGCGTGATCCACGGCAAGGTCTTGCGCAGCCCGCACGCCCATGCGCGCATCCTGTCCATCGACACCTCGAAGGCGGAAAGCCTGCCCGGCGTGCTTGCCGTCGTCACCGGCGCCGACTTCCCCGACCTGCCCTTTGCCTACAGCGGCATCGAACGGCTGGAACGCAACGCCCACTACGACCTGCGCAACGTCATGGCGCGGGAAAAGGTGTTCTACCACGGCCACCCGCTCGCTGCCGTCGCCGCCCGGGACGAGGCGACGGCCAGGGCGGCGCTGAAATTGATTGCGGTGGACTACGACGTCCTTCCCCATGTGATCACGCTTGACGAGGCGATGGCCGAGGATGCGCCGCAGGTCCACGAGGGCATGATCACCCGCAACGTGACGCCGAAGCCCACCAAGCCCTCGAACATCGCCCGCCGCTGGGAATCCACCGTGGGCGACGTCGAACAGGGCTTTGCCGAGGCCGAGGTGATCGTCGAGGAGACCTTCCGCAACGACCCGGTTCACCAGGGCTATATCGAACCCCACGCCTGCGTCGCCGAATACGCGGGCGACGGGACATCCCACCTCTGGGTCTCGAGCCAGGGCCACTTCCAGATGCGCGACCTGACCGCGCTGTTCACCGGGATGCGCCCCGGCGACATCCGCGCCACCCCGGCGGAAATCGGCGGCGGCTTTGGCGGCAAGACGACGGTTTATCTCGAACCCCTCGCCATGATGCTGTCGAAGAAATCCGGCCGCCCCGTGCGCATGGTGATGACCCGCGAGGAGGTGTTCCGCGCCACCGGCCCCGGATCAGACACGAAAATCCGCGTCAGGATCGGCGCGAAGAAGGACGGCACCATCACCGCCGCCGAGGCCGAGATGGCCTACAACTCGGGCGCCTTCCCGGGGTCGCCCTTCATCAACGGCTGTCTCTGCGTTTTCGCGCATTACAACATCCCGAACCAGCGCACCGCGACCTGCGACGTGGTCAGCAACCGCGCCATGACCGCCGCCTACCGCGCCCCCGGCGCGCCGCAGTCGAATTTCGCGGGCGAGGGGGCGCTGGACATCCTCGCCAAGAAGCTGGGAATGGACCCGCTCGACCTGCGCATCCGCAACGCCATCCGCGTGGGCGACCGCCAGGTCGGCGACCGCACAATGACCCACGACGGCTTTGCCGAGATGCTGGAGCGGCTGAAGGCCCATCCGGACTATGCACAGCCGCTTGGCCCCAACCAGGGCCGCGGCGTCTCGGCGGGCTACTGGGGCAACGCGGGCGGCGATTCCAGCGCCACCGCCTTCATCAACACCGACGGCACCGTCACCGTGGCCACCGGCAGCCCGGACATCGGCGGCAGCCGTGCCTCGATGGCGCTGATGGCGGCGGAGACCTTCGGCATTCCGTATGAGCGGGTGCATTCGGAAATCCACGACACCGCCTCGGTCGGCTACAACTTCGTCACCGGCGGCTCGCGCGTGACCTTCGCCACCGGCAAGGCGGTGGTGCTGGCCTGCGAGGCGGTGATCGGCCAGCTGAAGGCCCGTGCGGCGAAGATCTGGGGCGTCGATGTCGAGGCCGTCACCTGGAAGGACGGCGCGGCGCATCCCTCTTCCTCCAACGTGGGCCGTTTCGACGCGCTGACGATCGAGGATCTGGCGGCGAAGGCGAGCGCCACGGGCGGCCACTTCGGCGCCTCGCATTCCGAGAACATGACGGGCCACGCCCCGGGCGTCAGCGCCATGTTCTGCGATGTCGAGACCGATCCCGAGACCGGCGCGGTGAAGGTGCTGCGCTTCGTCGCCGCGCAGGACGCCGGGCAGGCGATCCACCCGGCCTATGTCGAGGGCCAGATCCAGGGCGCGGTGGCGCAGGGCATCGGCTGGGCGTTGAACGAGGGCTATGTCTATGGGGCGGACGGCGTGTTGCAGAACGCTGGCTGGCTCGACTACCGGATGCCCGTCGCCTCGGACCTGCCGATGATCGAGCCGCTGGTGGTCGAGATCCCCAACAAGGCGCATCCCTACGGCGTCAAGGGCGTGGCCGAGGCAGGGATGGTCGCGGCGCTGGCCTGCGTCGCCAACGCGGTGTCGGATGCTGCGAAACGCCGGATGACCCACCTGCCGATCAACCCGCCACGGCTCCTGGACGCCCTGGAGACGCGCGGCGCGGAGCTTTGAAGCCCCGGGGGGGCGCTGCCCCCGGCGCCCTGGCGTAGGGCGGGGCTTGCCCCGCCGCGCCCCGGGCCATCAGAGCTTGGGACCGTCCGGAACACCTGCAAGCGCCACGTCGCTCCGGCAGTCCGCGCTGAGGTCCAGCGCCGGATCCCGCACCGAGGTTTCGATGTTCATCAGCCCAAGCACGGTATGAAACAGGTTGTCATGGCTGACGGGGTGATCTGCCTTCGCCTTCAGGCAATCCTGATCCAACCCCATCGTGTCGCGGAACTGTTCGGAAAACCACATCACGAAAGGCACGCGGGTCTGCGTGTCCGGCGCCATGAAGTAGGGCGCGGCATGCAGGTAGAGGCCGCCTTCCCCCAGCGACTCGCCGTGGTCCGAAACGTAGACCATACCGGCGACGGCCCGGTCCTGGCCGTCCAGGCGCCCGATCGCCTCGGCCAGGATGTGATCCGTGTAGCGGATCGTGTTGTCGTAGGCGTTCACCACCTCCTCGGCGCTGCACTGTACCAGGTCGGCGGTGCGGCAATCCGGCGCGTAGACGGCCTGATCCTCGGGGTAGCGCAGGTAATAGCTCGGCCCGTGGCTGCCGATCATGTGCAGCACCAGAACCGTGTCTTCGGTGATGTCGGCGAGCGTCTGGTCCAGAACGTCGAGCAGCACCTGGTCGGTGCATTCGCCCGAGGCACAGGCGGCCGGGTCAGAGGCCGGGTCGATCTGCCGCGACACAATGCGCGGCGCGATGTGCTGGTCGCCCGTGTTGTTGTCCCACCAGAACGTATCGACACCGGCGTGGGTCAGCACGTCCACCAGGTTCTCGGAGCCGCGGAACGCCTCGTGGCTGTATTGCGAGCGCGTCAGGTTCGAGAACATGCAGGGCAGCGAAACCGCCGTCGAGGTGCCGCAGGACGTCGCCTGGGTGAAGTTGACGATATCCAGGCCGCGCAATCGCGGCGTCGTATCGCGCGCATAGCCGTCCAGCCCGAAATCCTGCGCCCGTGCCGTCTCGCCAGCGAAGATGACCAGCAGCACGGGCTTGTCCTCGGCCCCGAGCGCGCGGCCCTTTACCGCGTCGGTGCCCAGCGGCTGGACGACCTGGTCGCGCGATTTCATCTCCATCTTCGCATAGCTGAACATCGCCGCCAGCGTGCCGCCGGGCTGATAGGACACCATCAGGTCGCGATGCTCGCGAATGGCGGCGGCATTGGCCTTGAGGTCGATGTAGAGCAGCCCGAAGGTCAGCGCAAAGCAGGTGGCCGAGGTCAGCGGCAACTGCCAGAGCACATGCCGGAATCGCGGGTAGCGGATACGGGGCACGAACAGCAGCAGGGCGGGAAGCACGCCGGTGAGCAGCATGTGCAGCACATAGCCCGTGGTAATCAGCGCGCGCGATTCCGTGACCGTGGTCTGCATCACGTTCTGGATCATCACCTTGTCGATCAGGATGCCGAGCTTGGACTGGTACCATGAGGCCGCCGCCGCGAGCAGGATCAGCAGCGCTGCGGCGGGCCGGTGCAGGCCGGGCAGGCTGAACAGGCTCAGCGTGAACAGGGTCAGCATCCAGACGGCGGCGCTGAACAGGGCCACGTTGAAGGGCGATCCGCTGAAGATCTCGGACAGGCGCTGCCAGAAACCGAGGTTGAAAGCGGCCATGATGTAGGTGGCGACAATCATGTTGAAGACGGTCGCCCGCATTTCGGGGCAACGGGCGCGCAGGGAACGGAACATGGCTGTAATGGTCATCCGGTATTTCAGGAACGCGGGATCGGGTCGCTGGCGAGGGACAGCGGCAAGCAGACCGGTTGCCGACGCCCGGTTGCCGGGCGGCAGGAGCGTGGAATCGTGGCTGGGAGCAAATCCATATGGTTCGCGGCCTGGCGTGTCTTGTCCTCACCTACCCCTAGTCCAATACATGCTGAAAGCCATATAGAACATTTCGCCGCAGGGCCGCGATGGCGGAAAATGGCTTGCCGGATCGGCGCGAAACGCATGTCCGTGGAGGTCATCTGGGAGTGCCCTGAACTCACTTCCTTCGAAAATGACCTGATATCAGTCGGTTGCCCCCCCGTCCTGGCCGGGATGCCGAAAACGGGGCATCGGGACGCGGCAGGGAACCGGCCCGGTCAGCACTGCGACCGCCTCTGGCCCCATCAACCGATCCAGCGCCCTGTCGTCGCTTCGGAGCCCGCCGGTATAGGTGCCGTAGGCCGGCATCACGATCCGGCCGAGGTCCGCCAGGAAGGCCGGTCGCGACACCGTCCGCGCCCGGGTCCGCACCGCCGCCTTGGGGTGATAATGCCCTGAAACCTCGCCCTTGGCACTGGACTGCGCGATATGCCGGAAGACCAGCGGCGGCGCGGCGAGTTCGGCCAGATGCTCGCCGCCGAGCCTCACCGGCCCGGGGTCGTGGTTCCCCTCGATCCAGACCCAGCGCCGCCCGGCCTGAAGGCGCGCGATCCACAGCCGTTCGTCTTCCCGCAGCGCGGCCGCCGCGCCCGGGTCGTCGAAACTGTCGCCAAGGCAGACCACCATGCGGGCGCCGGTCCGCTCGAGGTCGGTTGCCAGCCGGTCGAGCGTGTCGCGTGTTTCATAGGGCGGCAGGATCGTCCCGCCGCGCCGCGCCATACGTTCGGATTTGCCGAGGTGGAGGTCCGACACGCAAAGGAGGCGCCGGTCCGGCCAGAACAGCGCCCCGCTGCCCAGAGCGACCAGGCGCGCGCCGCAGAGGGTTATGTCGCAGCCAATACGCTCAGGCATCTGCCAGCCCTGCCGCATCCAGCATCCGTTCCGCCTCTTCCGCCAGCAGCCGCTCCTCTGCCGCGCCGCTGACCGGGACGCGCCCCATTTCCAGCAGCATCGGCGCGGCGAGAGGCGTCACCCGATCCAGCACCACATGGTCGATCCGCCCGCCGACGCGGGCCAGCATCTCTTCGATGCGGCCGAAATCGACGAGCCCCCGCAGCGCCTCTTCCCGGGTGATCTGCATCAACAGGTGGGCAGGATCGTATTTCAGCAGGGTGTCATAGAGGATGTCCGAGGAAAACGTCGCCTGCCGCCCGTTCTTGCGTCCGCCCGGCCGGTTGCGCTCGATCAGCCCGGCGATGGTGGCCGCGGCCTTGAAGGTGCGTTTCATCACCGCGTTCCCGGCCAGCCAGGTCTCGAGCCCCTCGCGCAAGATATCCGCGGCCAGCAGCGGTGCGGGGTTCGTGACCGGATCCAGTCCCCAGACCAGCGTGGCGTAGTCGGTCGCCACGAAGCCGAGCGGGTGCAGGTCAAGCTCCTCCATCCGCTTGGTCAGCAGCAGGCCGAGCGTCTGTTGCGCGTTGCGGCCCGCGAAGCCGTAGAAGCCGGTATGGGCGCGGCCGTCGAAGGGGAAGCTTTCCACCAGCAGCCGCCCGCGCCGGGGCAGGCGCGAGACCTCGCGCTGGAGCGCCAGCCATTCGGCGGTATGGGCGGGCAGCTGCGGCCACGACGCTTGGGCGAACATCGCCAGGATGCGGTCGGAGAGCTGGGTGGAGGTGGCGAACTTGGTGCCCATGAAGGTGGCGATGCGGGGCTTCCTGCGGGCGTCGCGGCTGACCTCGACCGTCATCTCGCGCAGGCCCTCGAACTTGACGATCTGCCCGCCGATCAGGAAGGTGTCGCCCGGCGAGAGGGTGGCGGCGAAGCCTTCCTCGATCTCGCCCAGCGGCTTGTTGCCCCGGTTGCGGCGCAGGCGGACCTGTAGGGTGTCGGTGTCCTGGATGGTGCCGATGTTCATGCGGATCGTCGTCGCGGCGCGCGGGTCGCGCAGCTGCCAGAGGCCGTCGGGCCGGTGCAGCAGGCGGCGCCAGCGGTCGTAGGCAGCGAGCGCATAGCCGCCGGTCGCGCAGAAGTCGAGGCAGGCGTCGAACTCGGCTCGGGTGAGGCCGGTGTAGGGGCCTGCCGTGACCACCTCGGCGTAGAGCGCATCGGCGTCGAAGGGCCCGGCGCAGGCGGTGATCAGGATGTGCTGGCAGAGCACGTCGCGGGGGCCGGGGCCGCGCGGGTCGCCGTCCAGCGCGCCTTCGCGCACCGCCTCCAGCGCGGCAATGCATTCGACCACCTCGAAGCGGTTGGCGGGCACCAGCAACGCCTTGGACGGTGCGTTATAGCGGTGGTTGGCGCGACCGATGCGCTGGACCAGCCGTTTCACGTTCTTCGGCGCGCCGATCTGGATGATCAGGTCGACGTCGCCCCAGTCGATGCCAAGGTCGAGCGTGCCGGTGCAGACGATGGCGCGCAATTCGTTGCGGACCATCGCCGCCTCGACCCGCAGGCGCTGCTGGCGGTCGAGCGAGCCGTGATGGATGCCGATGGGCAGACTTTCGTCATTCGCCAGCCAGAGGTTGTGAAAGAAGATCTCGGCCTGGGCGCGGGTGTTGTGGAAGATCAGCGTGGTGGTGTGACGCTTGACCTGTTCCAGCACGGCAGGGATGGCATAGGCCGCCCCGCCACCGGCCCAGGGTGGCTTTTCGGCGGTTTCCAGCATCGCGATGTCGGGCGGCGGGCCGGGATCGGCGTGCAGGATGGCGCAGGGGTCGGGATGGCGGGCGAGCAGGTGGGCGATTGCCGCCGGATCCTCGACCGTGGCCGAGAGGCCGACGCGGCGCAGGCCCGGGCAGAGCGTTTGCAGGCGGGCGAGGGCCAGGAGCAACTGGTCGCCCCGCTTGCTTTCGGCGAGGGCGTGAATCTCGTCGACGACGATGCGTTTCAGCCCGGCGAAGATGCGGGGGGCGTCTTCGTAGGAGATCAGCAGGGCGAGGCTTTCGGGCGTGGTCAGCAGGATATGCGGCGGGTCGGCGCGCTGGCGGCGTTTCTGGGTGGAGGAGGTGTCTCCGGTGCGGTCCTCGATGCGGATCGGCAGGCCCATCTCGGCGACCGGGCCGGTGAGGTTGCGCTTGATGTCCGCCGCCAACGCCTTGAGCGGCGAAACGTAGAGTGTGTGAAGAACGTCATGCGGTGTGGCCGCAAGTTCGGCCAGCGTGGGCAGGAAGCCTGCCATCGTCTTGCCGCCGCCGGTGGGGGCGATCAGCAGGGTGGCGGCGTCCTGCGCACGCGCCAGCATGGCAAGCTGGTGCGGGTGGGGCTGCCAGCCGCGCCCGTGGAACCAGTCTGCGATGATCTCGGGCAGGGCGGTCATGGCGACAGGTGTAGAGCGGCGGAAACGAAAAGGGAACATGCTGCCGCCGGGTCAGCGGTCTCGCGCCTTCAGGTTTCGCAGGGCCATCTGGATAGTCCGGGGGAGCGCCGTGTCGGCGCCTTCGGGGGCTGCGTCCAGTGCGCTGGCGACGTCCTTGACCAGGATACCGATGGTGTTCTCGGGGTCGTGACCGTCGCGGGCGAATTCGATGGTCTCGAAACCCGCGGCGAACCAGTTCTGGCCCGAGGAGGTGGCGATCAGCCTGAGCAGCGCATCTTCGTCCAGCCCGGCGTCGTCGGCCCAGTCGAGCACCAGGCGGGTCATCGCGGTATTGGCGGCGGCGAGCAGGTTGTTCAGCACCTTGGCCTGCATTCCCGCGCCGTAGCCGCCCATGCGATGGAAATGGCGGCCCATGGCGGCGAAGAGGGGCTGGGCCGCGTCGAGGTCTGCTTCGCTGCCGCCCAGCATGAAGGACAGACGCGCCTCGTCCGCGGCGATCTGGGCGCCGGACATCGGGGCGTCGATCAGGGTGATACGGGCGGGGACGCGGTCGCGCAGGGAAAGGACGTAGCGGGGGGAGAGGGTGGAGCAGACGATGATGCGCTCCAGTCCAGGCGTCGCGGCGAAGCCCTGCGCGCCAAAGAGGACGTCATCGGTCTGGGCGATGTCGCGCACGACCGTGAGGAGGGTGCGAAGGCCCTGCGTGAAGGCGGCGGGTTCGTCTGTCACATGCGGGGCGAGCGTGCCGAACCCTGCCGGCGGGCGCACGTCGAACCCCTTCGCGTCGAAGCCCGCGCGGCGCAGCGCCGCGAGCATCCCCGCGCCCATCCGGCCACATCCGGCCAGTCCGATCCCCTGAAGCGTCATGCCGATCCTCCCCACGCCAGACAATCATGCGTGCGGGGCGGAGGGAAGGGCGCTATTTGACGATCTTCTCGTCCTTGACGAACATGTTGGCCCAGGCGCGGTCGATGAGCTTGGGGGACATCTGGTAGGGGATGCCCTCGAACTCGCAGATGGCGATCATCTGGTCGATCAGGAAGACCGGCTGGTAGTTGGCGAAAGTGCTGTTGATGGTCGGGTATTTCACCTTGAGCAGGTGAACCAGCGCCGCCTCGTCCAGCGGCATCCCCTTCTTGCGGGCGACCATGGCGAAGATCTTGAGGTAATCCTCCTGGCTGGGGCCGTCGATCTTGATCTTGAAGAAGATCCGTCGCAGGGCGGCCTGGTCGAAGATCTCGTTCGGGTGGAAGTTGGTCGAGAAGATCACCAGCGTGTCGAAGGGCACCTCGAACTTTTCGCCGGATTGCAGGCCGAGGATGTCCTTGCTTTCCTCGAGCGGGACGATCCAGCGGTTGATCAGCGCCTGCGGCGGTTCTTCCTGGCGGCCAAGGTCGTCGACGATGAAGATGCCGCCGGTCGACTTGAGTTGCAGCGGCGCCTGGTAGGTGCGCGCGGTGGGATTGTAGACGAGGTCGAGCATCTTCAGCGACAGCTCGCCCCCGGTGATCACGGTGGGGCGTTCGCAGCAGACATAGCGGCTGTCGAACCGCTTGGTGCGGCGCAGCGAATTGGGATCGTCCTGCGCCTGTTCCACGGCGTTGTGGACGATCGGGTCGTAGACGGTGATGACCTGGCCGGAGTATTCGATCGCGCGGGGCACATAGACCCGGTCGCCAAGCGAATCGCGGATGCCGTTCGAGATCGAGGATTTGCCGTTGCCGGGGGGGCCGTACATCAGGATCGAGCGGCCCGCGCTGACGGCGGGGCCGAGCTGGTCGAGCAGGGTGGGCGGCAGCACGAGGTGGCCCATCGCGCGGGTCAGCTGTTCGCGGGTGATCTGGATGTTGCGGATCGACTGGCGTTCCACCTGTTCACGGTAGATATCCAGCGGCACCGGCATGGCGCCGAAGTATTCCGACTGTGCCAGCGCGTCGAGCGAGCGGGCCTTGCCCTGGTCGGTCAGCTGGTAGCCCATCTCGTTGCCGGAGTTGGCGTTCAGCGTGCCCGTCGCCTCGAGCAGGCGCTGTTCGCGGGCCATGTCGACCAGTTCCTGCGTCACCTGGATCGGCAGGCAGACGGCTTCGGCCAATTCGCTGACCACGGTGATGTTCTTGCGGAAGATCGTCTTCAGCAGGATGTCGCGCATCATCACGATGGGCAGCTTCATCTCGCCCAGCGTACGCGGCGCGGGCGGGGCGATCACGGCAGTGGTCTGCATGTTCATCGGTCGTTGGCCTGTTCTGATGACTGGGCGCGTTGTCGCAACAATTTGCGGCGAATTTGTGCCGCTGCGGGGGATTTTGGCCCGCTTATCCTGGCAGGTTCGGCTTGCAGCCAGGTTAACCGCCGTAGACCGCGCCGAGGATCAGGTAGATCGCCAGGGTGCCGCCAAGGGACAGGCCCATGGGGAACTTCCAGCCCATGTTCCAGCTCTTCCAGTCGGGCGCGATGCGGCGCAGGGGGGTGTATTTCGCCAGCCGGTGGGTCACGAAGGCGGCGAGCAGGTTGGCGGCGAAGATCGCCACCAGGTAACGCGCGTCGCCCCCGGCGACGTAGGGTGCGGCGGCGGCCATGAACTTGGCGTCGCCCGCGCCGATGGCGCCACCGGCGTTCAGCAGGAAACCCGCGACCAGCACGACGACCATCTGCGCCAGCCGCCAGCCGTAGACGTTCAGCGGCAGGGCGATCAGGCCGATCACCACGAAGATCACCGCCAGCAATACGACGGCCTGATTGGTGATCCGCATCTCGCGCAGGTCGGTGAAACAGACGTAGAGGCAGACCGGCAGCGCGAAGGGCAGGAACCACCGCGCCGAGGACGCGGTGATCGCCAGGTGGTCAGGCAGGAACCAGAGCGCGCCCCAGTCCATCGGCTCAGGCCGTTTCAAGCGCCTTGAGCGAGCGCACGGCTTCCTCGAAGTGCTGCGGGTGGGTCGCGATGGCGTCGCGCAACAGGCCCTTGGCGGTCTCGGTGTCGCCCTGCTTGACGGCGGCCAGCGCCATCGTGTGCAGAAGCTGCGCGCGTTCGATCTGGTTCATCGGCACCACCGGCATCGCGTAGTTGCGCTGGGCGCCCCGGGCGAGCACGAGGTTGTTCTTGGCGGTGAACAGCGACTGGTCGAGCCGGATCGCCTCGCCGAACAGCCGTTCGGCCTCGGCATAGTCGCCGCGGGTCAGCTTGGAGTAGCCCCAGTTGTTCATCACGCCCGCGGGCGCGGTGGTCAGCCCGGCGGCGATTTCATAGAAGCTGTCGGACTTCTTCCACTGCTTGTTGGCGTCGGCGACCATCGCCTCGAGCCGGTAGCGCTGGAAGGTCTCGTAGGTCGGCGGGATCGAATCGAGCGCGGTCTTGGCCTTGGTCCATTCGTTGATGCGGATCAGCGCGTCGGCCAGCTGGACCTTGTCCTCGTCGGTCGAGCCCTTCATGCCGACCACCTGGGTCCAGGCCGCTACCCCTTCGGTGTTGCGTTTTGCACGCACCAGCGAGGACGCCAGGCCGCGATGCAGGTCGATCCGGTCGGGCGCGGTCTTGGTGGCGCGGGTGAAATAGCTGACCGCCTCGTTCGGGTCGGCGACCGTCAGCATCACGTCGTTGAGGTTCGATTCGTCCACGACGTTGACGTCCTGGAAGGCGCGTTCGACCGTCTGCTCGCCGGATTCGGCACAGGCGGACAGGGTCAAAGCCCCTGCAATCATTGCGGGAATCAGGAAAACATGGCGCATGGTCTGCGTCCTTTGCTGCTCTGCCTCGTCAGGGGTTCTTACGGATCAGGAAATCGGCGTTCCCGCGTTGAACCACTTTGTATTCTGCTTTTTGTGGCACAGTTTTATCAGAAGTCTCCGATTTTTCGAGGGCCAGCCGCAAATTATCCCGGATTGAGTCACTTTCGCCATTGTCCAGCGCATAGGCGCGCTGGAACATCTGGCGGGCCTCGGTCGGGTTGCCGCGTTCCATCAGCACCACGCCAAGGTTGTTCCACGCCTCGGGGCGGTTCTCGTCCTCCTTCAGGGCGCGGCGCAACAGGTCTTCGGCCTGGCCAAGACGGCCAAGGCCAAGGTTGGCCGACCCCATCGCGGTCAGGATCTCGGGCGTCAGGCCGTCCTTCAGCGCCGCGCGCGTGAACGCCTCGAGCGCGAGTTCGTGCTGGCCCGCGTCCATCAGCCGGTTGCCCACCGCAAGCCCGTCCTCGGCCTGGCCGCGAAGGTCGACGCCGGGGGCGAAAGGGCCGTCCTTCAGGGCAGGAATGCGGTCGGGAACGCAAGCGGCCATCGCCGCGGTGACGGCGATGGCCTTGAGAAGGGTCAGGATCGGTGTGTTCTGCTCTTTCACACCTGTGAAGTCCCGTCAGTGTTTACCCATCGCGCCGAGGTTGGCGATCCCGTTGGCGGATGGACCGACAAGGATGATCAGCAACGGCGGCACCGTCAGGGTCATTGTCGCAAGCGTCATCTTGGTTGGCAACTTGTTTGCCGCCTCTTCCGCGCGCATCACGCGCTTGTCGCGCATCTCGCCCGCGAAGACCCGCAGTGCCTCGGAGATCGAGGTGCCGAAGGTCGAGGACTGGATCAGCACGGTGACGAAGGAAGACACGTCCTGCACGCCGCAGCGTTCGCCGAAGTCTCGCAGCACGACCGACTTTTCCTTGCCGGCCTTCATCTCGTAGGCAACCACGTCGAATTCTTCGGCCAGCGCGGGGTAGGAGGCGTGCAACTCGCGCGCCACGCGGACGATGGACTGGTCGAGCGACTGGCCGGCTTCGACGCAGACGAGCATCATGTCGAGCGCGTCGGGGAAACCGCGGGTGATCGCCTCCTTGCGTTCCTCGACGCGGCGCGTGACCCAGTATTTCGGCAGGTAGTAGCCGACGCCGCCGGGGCCGACGACATACATCACCATCTGCTGGGTATCGAATTCCTGCCCCGCCTTGATGACGCCGATGTAGACGACGCCGAGGATCAGGCCGACGATGCCGAGGATGAATTGCGCGAAGTGGAAAAAGCGCACGGCGTCCTTGGACTGGTAGCCGGCCTGGCGCAGGGTCAGCTGCATCTTGCTCAGCTGTTTTTCGTCCTGCGGTTCCAGGAAGGTCGCGAACTTCTGCAACTGTTCATTGCGGCCGCCCTGGCGCAGGCGCTCTTTCTGCGGCTTGGCCTTGGTCGATTCCGTCATGCTCCGCTGGAGCTTCTTCATCGGGTCTTCCGGCTGGTTGAGCATCAGCGGGATGACCAGAAGGATCATGAAGAGTCCGAGGCCGCCGATCACGATCAGCGGGCCGAATTCGCCCAGTTGATCCGTGAGCAGGGTGTTGATCTGGTCAAGGTATTCCATCGGGATGCTCCTCAGACCTTGATGTTCGTCAGCACGCGCATGACGATCAGGTTCGCGCCCAGCAGGATGCCGACGACGAAACAGGCGGGGATGAAGTAGGGGTGGTCCAGCACTTCGTCATAGTAGCCGGGGTCGTTGACCATGATGGCGCCAAGGCAGAACAGCGGGAAGCCGGACAGGAACTTGCCGGACCACTGAGCCTCGGCGGTGATTGCCTTGACGCGGCGGAACAGGCGGAAGCGGGCGCGGATCACCTTGGCGAGGCCCGAGAGGATTTCGGCCAGGTTGCCGCCTGATTGCTGCTGGATCGTCACGGCGACCGACAGGAAGCGCAAGTCCTGCATGTCGAGCCGTTCGGCCATGTCCTTGAGCGCCTCGCCGATGTCGCGACCGTAGGCGGATTCGTCGGCGATAATGCCGAATTCGGTGGCGAGCGGATCCTCGATCTCTTTCGAGACGATGGAGATGGCGGAGCTGAAGGGGTGGCCGACGCGCAGGGAACGCACCATCAGCTCCACCGCGTCCGGAAGCTGCTCCTCGATCATCGACATACGCTTCTTGGCCTTGGAGTTGACCCAGAAGAACACACCGCCGATCCCGATGCCGATGGAGGCGACGACACGGAGAACCACGTCGGTTTCCGTGCCGATGCTGAGACCGATGAAGGCGAAGACCGCGAGGCCGCCCATGATCATGACGAGCTGGCGCGGCGTAAAGGCGATCGCTGCCTTCTGCGCGCGATCGGCGAGCAGGGAATAGAGCGGGATCGACCGCGACTTCATGTGCTGCTGCATCTCCTTGCGGAGTTGTTCCAGCACCTGTTCGCGGCCCGCACCCTTGTCGAGCATCTCGAGCCGGCGGTTGACCCGGCTGTTCAGGCTGATGGATTTGCCGAAGGCGACCAGGTAGAGGCCTTCGACCAGGACGATCACGGCGATGAAGATGAAGCCGTAGATGACCGGTTCGGAACTCAGTTGCATCAGCGTGGTCCCATCACTGTCGGTTCATAGATCGAGGCCGGCAGGTCGTAGCCCCACATCCGGAAGCGTTCGGAAAAGTGGCTGCGCACGCCGGTCGCCGTGAAATGGCCGATGATCTTGTTGTCGGGCGTCAGGCCGACGCGCTGGAACTTGAAGATTTCCTGCATCGAGATGACGTCGCCCTCCATGCCGGTGATCT
>JAGRMS010000262.1 GCA_020441135.1 Pseudooceanicola sp. | reverse complement strand
GGTGAACAGCAGCGCCGCCTCTTTCCCGTGCAGATCGGCGAGTTCCGCCTCCAGCCGCTTGTGATAGACCGTGGTGCCCGAGATGTTGCGGGTGCCGCCCGACCCTGCGCCGGTGGCGTCGAGGGCCTCGTGCATCGCTGCCAGCACGACGGGGTGCTGGCCCATGCCGAGGTAATCGTTGCCGCACCAGACGGTGATGTCGGACCTGCGACCGTCCGGGCGGGTCCAGACGGCATGGGGGAAGTGGCCGTTCTTGCGTTCGATGTCGATGAAGGTGCGGTAGCGGCCTTCGTTGTGCAGGCGCCCCAGGGCGGTGTCGAGCTTCGCGGTGTAGTCCACCCGAGATCCTCCATCAGTCGGCCTGGGGCCGTATTCACGTTCCGGAATGGGATACAGCGCCCACACCTTTCGATCAACCGATTAGCGGCGGACGGCATGTCGCAGCCTTGATCCAAATCAACCTCACCGCCCGTGAAATATCCGGTCCGGAATACCTTACTTTACGGCAAGCGCCCCAAGGCGCAGGGTGTGCCTACCGAGTGGGTAATCAGTTCGATGAGTGGTGTGATGCTTCAGGTGTCAGTGGTAACTGATTGTATTCACGAGTCAAGTCTGCACCGGACGCACTCCGGTGGATGTGCCCGGTGCATCTTCGGGCGGCGATCCCCGCCGCCCGGACAGGCCTGATCCGGCAACGGCCCGCGCCGTCTCCCCGTTCCCGACGGGCCGTTGCCGGAAACAGGTGTAATATGCCTTCAATTCTCCGTATGGACACTGCGAAGCGCGCTGTTACGGTCGCGGCCAACCGCAAACCGTAGGAGTCCGTGCCATGTCCCTCGACGCTGTCCTGTCCCGAATCGACGCCGACCTGCCCGCCGCCACCGACCGGCTGCTGGAATTGCTGCGCATTCCGTCGATCTCGACCGACCCGGCCTTCAAGGCCGATTGCGACGCCGCCGCCGACTGGCTGGTGGCCGACCTGAAGACGCTTGGGGTGGACGCCGCCAAACGCGTCACGCCGGGCCATCCGATGGTGGTGGGCCATATCGACGGCGAAGGCCCGCACCTCCTGTTCTACGGCCACTACGACGTGCAGCCGGTCGACCCGCTCGACCTGTGGGACCGCGACCCCTTCGACCCCGAGGTGCAGGAAACGCCGAAAGGCCCGGTGATCCGCGCGCGCGGCGCCGCGGACGACAAGGGGCAGCTGATGACCTTCGTCGAAGCCTGCCGCGCCTGGAAGGCGGTGAACGGCACCCTGCCCTGCAAGCTGACCTTCTTCCTCGAGGGCGAAGAGGAATCCGGCTCGCCCTCGCTCGTCCCCTTCATGACCGAGAACGCGGAAGAGCTGAAATCCGACCTCGCCCTGATCTGCGACACCGGCCTCTTCGAATCCCGCGTCCCCGCGATCACCACCATGCTGCGCGGGTTGCTGGGCGAGGAGTTCACCATCACCGGCCCGACGCGCGACCTCCATTCGGGCATGTACGGCGGCGCGGCGATCAACCCGATCCGGGTGCTGTCCAGGATCATCGCCGCGCTGCACGACGAAACCGGACGCATCACCGTCCCCGGCTTCTACGACGGCGTGCCGGAGCTTTCGGACGAGATGCGCGCCCAGTGGCAGGGCCTCGCCTTCGACCACGCGGCCTTCCTTGGCGATGTCGGTCTCAGCCATCCCGCGGGCGAGCAGGACCGCACCCCGCTGGAAATGATCTGGTCGCGCCCGACCTGCGAGGTCAACGGAATCTGGGGCGGCTATACCGGCGCGGGCTTCAAGACCGTGCTCCCCTCCAAGGCCAGCGCCAAGATCAGTTTCCGCCTGGTCGGCACGCAGGATCCGTTGAAGATCCGCGAAAACTTCCGCGAAATGGTGCGGGGGATGCTGCCGCCCGATTGCAAGGTCGAATTCCACGGCCACGGCGCCTCGCAGGCCGGGGCCTTCGACACCACGGACCCGGCGTTCGAACAGGCGCGGCAGGCGCTGAGCGACGAGTGGCCCGACACGGCGGCCTATATCGGTTGCGGCGGCTCGATCCCGATTGCGGGCCATTTCGCCAATATCCTCGGCACCACGCCGATGCTGATCGGCTTCGGCAAGGACGATGACCAGATCCACTCGCCGAACGAGAAATACGACATGGAAAGCTTCCACAAGGGCATCCGCAGCTGGGCCCGGGTGCTGGCGGCGCTGACATGACCGCGCCCATCCCCGGCTTCACCGACGCGGTGGCCCAGGTGAACGGCCAGTCCATCGCCCATTCGCGCGGCGGCGAGGGGCCGCCGCTGCTGCTGCTCCACGGCTTCCCGCAGATGCGGGCGATGTGGCACGCGATTGCGCCGGTGCTGGCCGAGCGGTTTACCGTCATCGCCGCCGACTTGCGCGGCTACGGCGACAGCTCCAAGCCCGCCGGGACCGCCGCTTACGCCTTCCGCGAGATGGCCGCCGACCAACTGGCGCTGATGCGCTCGCTTGGCTTCGACCGCTTCCACCTCGTCGGCCACGACCGGGGCGCGCGCACCGCGCACCGGCTGGCGCTCGACGCGCCCGAGGCAGTGGAAAGCCTGACGGTCATGGACATCGTGCCAACGCACCTGATCCTGACCGAACTCCAGACGAAGGTGGCGCGCGCCTATTACCACTGGTTCTTCCTCGCCCAGCCCGCGCCCTTCCCAGAGACGATGATCGGCTACGACCCCGATTACTATTTCGAGACGGCCATGGCCGGCTTCGGCGCGGCGGGGCTGGACGCCTTCGATCCCGAGGCGCTCGACTGGTACCGCCAGAGCTGGCGCTGGCCCGACGCCATCGCGGGGATGTGCAACGATTACCGCGCCGCCATCGAGATCGACGTTCACCACGACGCCATCGACCTCGGGCGAAAGGTGGAATGCCCCGCCCTCGTCCTCTACGGCGCCGACGGGATCATGGCGCGGGAGTATGACGTGCCCGCGACATGGGGCCAACGGCTGGCCACCATGCAGGCCATGGCGATCCCGGGCGGGCATTTCTTTCCGGATACCCACCCGCGAGAGACGGCGGCGGCCCTGATGGTCTTCCTCACCCGCTAGTCGATTCCGTTGGCCCGCTGCATCTCGCGAATGTAGGCGATAACCATCGCCACGTCGCCCCGCGTCAGGCCCTTGACGGGCGGCATATCCCCAAAGCGCCAATGGTGCGCCCGCGCGCCCAGTGCGGCGGCCCGCTGAAACGCCTCGTCGCCATGATGCGACGGCTCGTAGATCCGGTGGATCAACGGCGGCGCGGTGCCAGCCTGACCGGCGGCGTTTGCGCCGTGGCAGACCGCGCACTTGGCGGTATAGACCGACTTGCCGATTGTCGCTTCCGGTCCCAGCCCGTCGGGCAGTTGCACCTCGACCAAGGGCGCACCGGCCAGTGCGCCGCCCGCCGCGATGATCCCGATCAACGCTATCCATGCCTTCATTGGGTTCGTCCTTTCCCTGTGCCGTTTGGCCTTGCGGCCTTCCCGCGCTGGAAGGTCAACCCTTCAGGATGTCTTCCGGCCACCGCGCCCGTAGACCAGCAGCATCCCGATGATGACGGCTCCATAGATGATCTGCCGCGCGGATTCCGGCATCTGCATGATCGACAGGACCGAGTTCAGGAAAACGATCAGCACCACCCCCACCAGCGTCCCCAGGTAGCGCCCCCGCCCGCCAAGGATATGCGTGCCCCCCAGCACCACGGCGGCGATGGCGGGCAGCAGGAAGGCGTTGCCCATGCCCTGGTAAGCCTTGTTTGAATACCCCGCCAGCAGCACCCCCGCCGTCGCGGCGCAGAGGCCCGAGGTGACGAAGGCCCCGACGATCACGGCCCGTGTGCGGATGCCCGACAGGTAGGCCGCCCGCTCCTTCGCCCCGGTGGCATAGACCGACCGGCCAAAGCCGGTGCGGCGCAGCAGCAGCGCGATGATCACCGACACCCCGGCCCAGACGAAGATCGCGACGGGAATGCCCAGCACCTTCTCCGCCGCCAGCGTCCGCATCAGCGGCGTCGCGGCGGTCTGGGGGGCGAAACCGCCGGTATGGGCGACCATCAGCCCGCGCATCACGGAATCCACCCCCAGCGTGAAGATCATCGAGGGGATGCGCAGGTAGGCGACGCCGAACCCGTTGAACAGCCCGACCGCCAGCCCGATGGCCAGCCCAGTCGGTATCGCCATCGGCCCGCCCACCGCCGTCGCCATCATTGCCGCTGCGGCCAGCGTCCAGGGCACCGACAGGTCGATGTGACCCAGCAGGATCACCACCATCATCCCCGCGGCGCAGATGCCCAGGAACGCCCCGATCTGAAGCTGTTGCAGCAGGTAGTTCGGGTTCAGCAGCGGCGCGGTGCCTTGCGTCGCCAGCGTGTAGATCGTCCCGACCAGCACGATCACGACGACAAACCCCGCCGCGATGGCAATGGGCCGGTTCTCGGGCGCAAGGCGCGACAGCGGATTCATCGGAACAACTCCAGCGTATTGCGGACCCGCAGCGTCTTGATCGCGCCAAGGCTGACAGCGGCCAGCAGGACCATGCCCTCGATCAGCGGCTGCAGCAGGGGGTCGATGGACAGGATGCGGAAATAGAACGAGAAGACCCGCAGGATGCAGGCCCCGATCATCGACCCGACAACGCCCCCGATCCCCCCCATCAGCGAGGTGCCGCCCAGCACCACGGCGGCGATGGAGTTCAGCGTATAGGCCCCGGCCTGGGTCACGTCGGCATTCCCGGACGAGGTCTGGATCGCCAGATACAAGCCTCCGCAAGAGGCAAAGAACCCCGCCAGCGTAAACGCCGCGATCTTGGCCCGCGCGATCGGCAGGCCCGACATGAAGGCCGCGCCCTCGGCAGAACCGACGGCATAGATCGTCCGCCCCGTCACCGTGCGCTTGAACGGCAGCCAGACGGCAAGGCCGATGACCAGCAACAGGATCAGCGGCACCGGGATATTGGCGAAAGGCGCAAGCCAGGCCGCGTTGCCGTCGTCCGCCAGCCCATAGGTCTCGGCAAAGTCGAAGACCGTGTTGGTGATCGCCCAGTTCAGATCGTCGTCGATGTCGCCGCCGGGCGAGGGCCGGATCGTCAGCGCCAGCCCGATGGCGATGGCGCCGGTCGCCAGCGTCGCGATGATCGGCTGGATGCGCCCCAGCACCACGATCAGCCCGTTCATGAGGCCAAAGGCCGTGCCCGCCAGCACCGTCACGAAACAGCCGAACAGGATCTGCAGGGGCGAGCCGTTCACCAGTTCCGAGGCGATGCAGTTCGCCAGCGTCATCACCGCCCCGACCGACAGGTCGAGCCCGCCCATCAGCACCGGCACCGTCTGCGCCATGGCGACAAAGGCGATGGCCACCGTCTCGTTCGCGTTCTGCACGAAGACGGCGGTGGAAAAACCGCGCGGGTGCATCGACTGGTAGACCACGAACAGCACCGCGAACATCAGCACCGCGCCGGCAAAGCCCCGGTTGGCAAGGAAGGCGCGCCGCATCAGGCCGACTCCGCCTGGATGTTCAGCGCGGCGGACAGGATCGCCTCTTCGGTCAGCGCCGCGCCGCTCAGCTCTGCCGCCACCCGCCCGTCATACATGACGGCGACCCGGTCACAGCAGCCGATCAGCTCGGCATAATCGGTGGAATAGAACAGGATCGCCCTCCCCTCGGCAGCCAGAGTCCTCAGCAGCAGGTAGATCTCCTGCTTGGTGCCCACGTCGATACCCCGCGTCGGGTCGTTCAGCAGGATCACGTCGGGGGCGATCATCAGCCACTTGGCGATCACCACCTTCTGCTGGTTGCCCCCCGACAGCGTGCCCACCGCGTCCTCGGGACTGCCGAGCTTGATGCGCAGCTTGTCGATCCCGTCGCGAATCGCCTTGTCGGCCAGTCCGGGGTCGATCACCGGCCCGCGCGACACCTGTTTCATCCCCGCCGCCAGCAGGTTGTCGGCGATGGGCAGCTCCAGCATCAGCCCTTCGGTCTTGCGGTCCTCGGGAACCAGCGCCAC
This sequence comes from Pseudooceanicola sp., assembly GCA_020441135.1. GTDB lineage: Bacteria > Pseudomonadota > Alphaproteobacteria > Rhodobacterales > Rhodobacteraceae > Seohaeicola_A. The sequence goes on along the minus strand of JAGRMS010000262.1, from coordinate 558 downwards.
CCGCGTCGCCCCGGTCTTGGCCGCGGCCGGCGAACCCGGCGCATAGGGTTTCCCCTTCAGCGTCACCCGTCCGCCCAGGCCGCGCAGCACGCCGAACAGCGCCAGCAGCAATTCGCGCTGCCCCTGCCCGTCCAGGCCGCCCAGCCCGACGATCTCGCCCGGCGCGACGTCCAGCGTCACGCCCTTCAGCCGACGCTCCCAGCTGAGGTTCTCGACCGCCAGCACCGGCGCACGCTGTTCCGGCGCGGGGGGCTTCGGCGGAAACTGCGCCTCCACATCCCGCCCGATCATCAGCCGCACGATCTCGGCATCCGACCGCGCGCCCTTGGCAAAAGTCTCGATATGCTGGCCGTTGCGGAACACGCTCAGCGTGTCGCAGAGCTTTTCCACCTCGTGCATCCGGTGGCTGATGAACAGGCAGGCCACGCCCTGCGCCTTCAGCTCGCCCAGCAGGTCGTAAACGGTTTCCACGTCCCGCGCCGTCAGCGCCGAGGTCGCCTCGTCCAGGATCAGCACCGAGGGGTTCTTGCCGATGGCCTTGGCGATCTCGACCATCTG